>LGGY01000051.1 GCA_001509335.1 Fidelibacterota bacterium 46_43 | reverse complement strand
AAGCGCCCTGACATCACTCCTTCTTGCAAATTAAAAAAAAACATTCTATTTTCCCACGCTTTCGGAAAGCCACCTTAGCTCAGCTGGTAGAGCACCGCTTTCGTAAAGCGGTTGTCGCCGGTTCGAGTCCGGCAGGTGGCTCAACACAAAAAAGGCGCTGAATTCAGCGCCTTTTTTGTGTGTGTATGTTTTAGTCACAGGAGATATTTTCCATTCGTCACCCGGCAGGAATGCTTAACTCTTACCCTATCTACCATTCCAAACCATGGATAAGAAACTGCTTACCTTATTGCAGATGAATATAGGACTCCCCGGAAAAAAATAAAATGAAAAAGTGTGATTTTATTACGCCTGGAAGAGCGTCAGAAGTATGGCAGAGATGAGCGGTATGGAGAAATTGTCATTCACCCGGTGCAAAAGGGCTTCACAAATAGACGTCAGTACCACAACAATAAATACTTTCCAGAGCACCAGATGAGGATAGCCAATGACGAATATCAGCACACCGGTCAGGATAAATGCACCCGTCCCCATGAGGGTATGATTATAAATCCACCGGATTTTTCCCCAGCGTTTTCCTACCAGGGCTGCTGCGGCATCACTGATGGAGAGGAGCAGGCAGGCAGGAACGGCATAATCGGGTTTAAAATACCACAACACCAGCCAGAATGAAATAAACTGCCAGGTGGCACCGGTAAGTTTATAATTCACCTCTTCCGATTCCCGCATGGAGTGTCCCGCCAGCCATTTGAAAATTTTCTGCAAAAAAGGAATCCAACGCCTTCCCACATCCAGACAGATAAAGGGAATGGAGAATCCCCCCAATACAAGCAGTGTCATTTGCCGGGAAGTGAAACCGAACCACTCTGGCATAAAATATACTCCGAAGGGAATGACACCTGAAAGTACATGGAGGACTTTACGGTCTGTCTCTGTTTTCATCATACGAATTTACCGGTTGTGTTTTTCTTCAGGAAGTTGACTTACAGTGAGCACGATACCCCGGGGTTCCTTAAGCACCGTCCCACCTTCGATGGATTGGGACAAAACGGTGAAAGCCAGCAGATCATTTCGTTCCACAAAACGGACATCGCTCACGACCAGTCCGGCACTTTCAATTTTCCGTATGGCGGCAAACTGACTCATGCCTACCACATCGGGGACTGTCCAGGATTTGAGTCCCAAACTGGCATACAGCACCACCGGAGTCCCCCGGGTTACAAAAATCCCCGGATCTACAGACTGGTCATAGATCACTCCCCGGGGACTGTTGGAATAATCCCAAAGCACCGTATCCAGTTCCATCTGATATTCCCGAAGGATAATTTCGGCACCCCGGAGGGTTTTGCCTATGAGGTTCGGAAAGGGGATCTCTTTTTCGACGGTGGAAATATCCATGTAAACCCGCCTGCCCAGCCGGACTTTGGATCCCGGCCTTGGACGCTGGTCCAGGACGGTAAAAGGTTCCAGGTCGCTGCTGGGTTTGGATTCTCCCCGCATGGGGATAAAGCCTTCCCGTCGGAGCAGTGAGGCGGCACGATCCCAGGGCATGTAGCGGACATCCAGCAGGATGCGCGTATCCCGGCGGCTTACAATGAAAGGCATCATGATATAATCAAAAATCAGATATGCCCCAAAGCTAACAACCCCAAATACCACGAAAAAAAGAATGATTCGTTTAATGAATCCCATGCGTCCTTCCGAAATTTTCATGAATTTACGTCCTTTTGACCCGACCTGCAAAAGAACCTTCACAATCATGACGGTGGGGATAGGTTCTGAGGATGGGTAATGCACCATCTTTCCAGTGTTCCGGAGCATGGAGGGGCGGATCCCCCCAGGAAAATTCAGGATGGGTATCAAGAAAAGCCTGAAGGACCTCCACATTTTCCGCTTTATCAAAGGTACAAGTGCTGTAAATAATTTCCCCGCCCGGCGGCACAGCCCGGCTTACATTCTCCAAAATTTCCAGCTGTAGCGCCCGAAGTGTCTCAAGGTCCTCCGGGTGTCGTCGCCACCGTAAATCACTCCGTTTCCGGATAACTCCGAATCCACTGCAGGGCGCATCCACCAGGTACAGATCCACGTGTGGAAAAGTATGGTTCCGAGCGTCTGCTTCCTCCAGGATATATTGGGAAAAATTCAGACGCCGGAGGGTTTCATCTACCTGTTTTAGGCGTCGTCCATCCACATCATAGGCAAAAATTTTTCCTTCGGGAAGCGTCTGTTTCAGCAGGGCGGCGGTTTTCCCTCCGGGAGCACTGCATACATCACACGCCTGGTAAATTCCTCCTTCCGGAAAAAAATATTCCGGTAAAACCGATGAAACATCCTGAATGGTTACTGCTCCTGTTGTAAAGATTTCATGATTCATGAGAGGCTGTATTGAACTTACAGTAAAAAAATCCTCCCGATCGGGATGAATATCCATGAAGATATCCAGATCTTTCAGCGTCTCAATTACTCTTTCCCGGGCAGTATCCTCCATAAGCCGCACCATGCGAACCGGCGATTGATTCAATGTGGACAGCAGATGTTCCAATTCATCGCCAAACTGTCTTTGCCAACGTTCCACCAGCCAGTCCGGAAAACTGTGTCGCATACCGGGGGAAACGGAAGAATCCGCCATAAAATGTTCATATCCTCCTGCATCACGGAAACGGATAAGCTGTCTGAGAATGGCGTTGACAAAGTTCTTCTGATGTCCTGCCAGGGAGACCAGGGAGTGGACGGTCCCGTGATCCTCAGTTCCCTCCATGTGAAAAATTTCCGCAGCTCCCATGAGTAAAAGGATCCACGTTTGAAGCGGCGGTTTTTGAGAAGATTTTAAGAATTGGGCTATCAGGGTTTCGGATTGACGATGCCATTGAATGGTCTGATGAACCAGGGCATCGCGAAAACGGCGGGATTGCAAATTCAAAGGATGTTCATCTTTTTGCAGCAGATGATCAATATACGCCTTGCCGGTGAACCAGCGCCGAAGGATATTCAGAGCGTTTTTCCGGCTGTCAATCGACGCCATCGACACGCCTGCAGGATGAGATATCCCACCCGTTGAGAAAATCAGCCACGGCCATAGCCCTTTTCCCTTCAGGCTGGATTTCTTCGGGATACAGCAGTCCATCTCTACAGTGGATGGCAAAGGTGTTTTTGGATGTCTTTATCAATGTACCGGGATGGGTATCTGAAGCCGGTTCAAAACGGGCTTTAAGGATTTTGATGAGGGTGCCTCTAAGAAAAAACCGAGCTCCGGGGGCAGGGGCAAAGGCACGGATAGTATTGATAAGCACCTGGCCGGATTGAGTAAAATCCAGGATAGCCTCATCCGGGTGGATTTTTGGTGCCGGCGTTGCATGGGCGTGATTCTGGGAGATGGGCTTGAGCCGGTTGGTTTCGAGTCTGTCCAGTGTTTCCAGAAGGCATTCCGCTGCCAAAATTTTCAAACGGTCGTAAAGGGATCCGGTTGTATCATCCGGATGGATGGGGATACGCTTTTGGAGGAGCACACCACCGGTATCCACCTTATCCTCAATTTGAAAAGTCGTAATACCTGTTTCCGTTTCCCCCTGGAGGATAGCCCGGTGTATAGGTGCGGCACCCCGGTATTTGGGAAGCAGTGATGCATGGGCATTCACCGCCCCAAAGGGAGGGATGGCATAGAGTTCCCTGGGAAGGATGCGAAAAGCCACCACTACCAGAATATCCGGCTGAATATCACGGACCGATTGCAGAAACGCCGGATCTTTCAGCTTCAGGGGCTGAAGGATGGGCAGGTTGAGTTCCATGGCCCGTTTTTTAACCGGTGAAGGTAATAGTTTCTGCCCACGTCCCCGGGGTTTATCCGGGACCGTTACAACGGCTGAAACCTGATGGTGGGATTGGACCAGTTTATCCAGAGAAGGGACGGCAAAATCAGGCGTCCCCATAAAAATGATTTTCATATCGGGTATGTGTTCTTCAGAATTTAATAAATGTTATGACTGACTGGAAGCCAGTTCGGAAAGTTTTGATTTGATGAACATTTTCCGTACCGAACTGATACGGTCAGTAAAAAAAATGCCGTTGAGGTGGTCATATTCATGTTGTATTACCCGGGCGGGGAAACCGGTAAAGATTTCCTCATGGATTTTCAGGTCCAGATCCTGCCAGC
Organism: Fidelibacterota bacterium 46_43; assembly: GCA_001509335.1. Taxonomy (GTDB): domain Bacteria; phylum Fidelibacterota; class Fidelibacteria; order Fidelibacterales; family Fidelibacteraceae; genus Fidelibacter. Next base: position 698 of record LGGY01000051.1, on the reverse strand, counting down.
GAAGGCGTATGGTAAGGGACCGGGGGACATTCTCCCGGATGCCGGGAATGGAAAGGCAGCCTTCTTCCTGAAGTTCTGTCTCTTCGGACATTTCCAGAATTTCGGGATTCAGGAAGACAGAATCACCCCGGTCATCCTCAAATGCCGAAGCTCCTAGAATAAAAATGGCATGGCTTTCCCCCACCTGATTGGCGGAAAGGCCGATTCCGTCGTCATCATACATGGTCAGCGTCATATCCTGAGTTAAGCGACGGATGGCCTCTGTTACTTTTTCCACAGGCGCGGTTTTCTTCCGGAGGACCGGTGCCCCGTAGATATAAATTTTCAATCGTTTGGGGGTATATGCGGACATGACTATTTTTTCACGGCCTGCATAGGTTCAATTTTGGATGCAATGGCATTTTTCCGGAGTTCCAGCTTTACATCCTTACCTACTTTGATCACCACAGTATTTTCATCTTTCAGGGAATCGATTTCACCGATGAGTCCGCCGATGGTCACCACTTTGTCCCGGGGTTGAAGTGAACTGAGCATTTTCTGGGTTTCTTTCTGTTTCTTCGCCTGGGGACGAATCATAAAAAACCAGACAACCACCATAATAAGGATAAAGGGAAATAGGGTTACCAGAGCACTGGGCTGCTGTTCCTGGGCGGCCTGTGCAAACAGATTTAATAACATATTTTTTTCTCCTCTTTTGA
>LGGY01000209.1 GCA_001509335.1 Fidelibacterota bacterium 46_43 | reverse complement strand
TTCACTGGGGCATGCTGGTTTTGCTGCCATTGGTGCTTATATAGCTGCATTACTGACGCTTTCACCCGCTCAAAAAGCAATAAATTTCTTTCTAAAACCAATCATTTCTCCATTAGCAAATGTTGAAGCGCCTTTTTTGCTTGCATTGATTGTTGCTGGTTTGCTGACGGCAGTTCTGTCTATGTTAATTGCCTGGCCAGCTTTAAGGTTGCGGGGCGATTACCTTGCGATCGCCACACTGGGGTTTAGTGAGATCATCCGTGTGCTGATGGTCAATATGCAATCATTGACCAACGGCGCCCTTGGTCTAAAGGGTATCCCGGGATATACGAACCTGTTCTGGTCCTGGGGTTGTTTGGGGGTTTGTATATTCGTCATTAAACGCCTTGTGGATAGCTCTTATGGCCGTGCGATATCTGCTGTAAGAGATGACGAAGTAGCGGCAGAAGCCCTCGGTGTCAATTTGTTCAAGCATAAGATGATGGCTTTTGGCGTTTCATCCTTCTTTGTCGGTGTTGCGGGTGGATTGATGGCGAACCTGATCAGCACAATTGACCCGAAGGTTTTCTTGTTCACATTGACGTATCAAATTGTTGGGGTCACCGTCATGGGCGGCATGGGCAGCCTGACGGGCAGTGTCATTTCTGCCAGTCTATACACGATATTTCTTGAAGCACTGCGGCCGCTTGAATCCCAGTTCACGATTGGGTCACTCACTGTTCCAGGCATTCCAGGCATGCGGATGGTTATCTTCTCTTTCTTGCTGCTGCTGGTCATCCTTTTCTCTCGTAAGGGTCTGATGGGCAACAACGAATTTTCGTGGGACGGCTTGTTCCGATTGTTTAGACGACTGCGTCCGAAAAAGGGTGAAGGATCCATGGGAGGAGATGAATCATGACCACCTTATTGGAAGTTAAAGATTTAACGAAACGATTTGGTGGTTTGACGGCGGTCAATCATTTTTCCACCCAACTGGTTGAAGGAGAATTATGTGCGTAGAATTATGTGCGTTGATCGGACCGAATGGTTCGGGTAAAACCACCATTTTCAATGTCATCACTGGCATTTATGAGCCGACTGAAGGGAATATTATTTTTCGAGGTGAGGATATTTCGGGCAAGCGACCGGACCAGATTACAAAAAGAGGGATTGCTCGCACTTTCCAAAATATTCGCCTATTCAAAGGATTAAATGTTCTGGAAAATGTGATCGTTGGAAAACATCTGCGGCTTAACTCAGACCCCGCTTCGGCTATTTTGCATTTGCCAAATTATTTGAAAGAGGAAAGCGAAATGCGCAGAACGGGCATGACGCTCTTGGAATCGCTTGGACTGGATCGCTTTGCTGAAGATGAGCCCACATCCTTGCCCTACGGCTTACAGCGTAAATTGGAGATTGCTCGAGCATTAGCAACAGAACCTCGTTTACTTTTGCTTGACGAACCTGCAGCAGGGATGAGCCCTTCAGATGCAGAAGAATTGATGGCTTTCATTCAACATATTCTGGATTCCTTTGATTTAACAATATTCCTGATTGAACATCAAATGCGTGTTGTGATGGGAATCTGCCCTCGAATCATTGTTATTGACCATGGGGAGAAAATTGCAGAAGGTAACCCCGAACAAATCCAGAATGATGATCGTGTGATCGAAGCCTACCTGGGAGTTGTGGACCATGCTTAAAATATCTAATCTTCATGTATCATACGGCGGCATCCAGGCTTTGCAAGGGATTTCCCTCAATGTTGAGGAAGGACAAATTATTGCGCTGCTTGGTGCGAATGGCGCCGGTAAAAGCACAACACTCCGCACCATTATGGGGATTGTGAAACCCGATCAGGGTTCCATTGAGTTTGAGGGTGAGAGCCTTTTAGGTTTGAAGTCTTTCCAGGTAGTTATGAAAGGCATTGCATTGGTTCCGGAGGGAAGGCGAGTTTTTTCGAACTTGACGGTAAAAGAGAACCTTGCTTTAGGTGCTTATACACGCAATGATAAAGAAAAAATAAAAGCGGATATTGAAGAAGTCTACGAATTGTTTCCCCGTTTGGAAGAGCGTCATACGCAAAGCGCGGGCACCCTTTCCGGCGGTGAACAGCAAATGTTAGCTTTGGGTCGAGCTTTGATGTCCAAGCCTCGTTTGTTGATGATAGATGAGCCTTCTTTAGGCCTGGCGCCGGTGCTGTCGCAGGATGTTCTGAGCAAATTGGTTGAACTCAATAAAAAGCGGAATCAAACGGTTCTGCTGATTGAGCAAAATGCTCGAGCTGCCCTGAGCATCGCCGATTACGCCTATATTCTTGAAACAGGGCAGATCAAACTGGAGGGGCCTGCTTCTGAAATGGCGACCAATGACGATGTGCGCAAGACTTACCTGGGCATTCATTGATCGATGAGTCATATTAAAACGACGTCCCTTGCCGCACTGGCTGTCATTTTTATGCTCTTGACGGCCTGTGTGGCAGGTTCGTTTACTGAAGAAGTTGAGACAGCGACACCAAAGCCCCCGATCGATCTGACATTGAAGGATTTAGCGGGGAAAACTGTTCACCTTCGCGAGCTGCGGGGCGAGGTTTTACTGATCAATTATTGGGCAAGCTGGTGCAGTCCCTGCCGGGATGAAATGCCAATCCTTGAAGCCTTTTACCAGTCACACCAAGCTGAGGGATTCACACTGCTCTCGATCAACGTCAGTGAGAGTGCTGAAGATGCTGCAGAATATATTAAGGCAAATGGATTCAGCTTTCCGGTTTGGTCGGATCCTACTGGCAATACCATGATTGAGTTGGGGATCAATGGTTTGCCGGCATCAATTTTATTGGATCGGGAGGGCAGGATACTGAGGGTTTGGTTTGGCCCGCTTACCCAAGAGATGTTAGAAGATGCTGTGCTGCCTATGCTTGAAAATCAGAAGTAGATCTAAGAATAATCAAATACTTGAAAAAGATCTTCCATCATTGTTTAATTAAAGATGTAGTATATTTTGAATTAACGACTCGAAGTAAACAAACTGTCAAAAGTAAAACGATACAGATTAGCTATAGCTTTGATGGCTTGAATGTAAATTAAAATTCTCAAGGTGGTGGATTATTTTGGTACAAACGAGAATGCTGGTGCTATGAAATTACTTACTTTATTCAAACATATCAGAGAAAAATCTCCCTATGCTTTTTTTCTTTTCGTCCTGTTGAACACCTTGCTGACAGGCTGTGAAAGTCAAGTGACAGTCACACCGACCTCAACAACTTTTAAAGTTGAGAAAATGGAATCTATCAAAGCCCGGGAACAGCTTGTTGAAGATTCAATTGAACGCCAGGGATTGCAGGATGAAGATGTTATTGAAGCCCTTGGAAATGTGCCGCGTCACCTTTTTGTGCCTGATAATATGGTAGATAAGGCTTATGAAGATCGCCCGCTTCCCATCGGGTATGGTCAAACCATCTCCCAACCTTCCCTGGTCGCCTGGATGACCGAATTGCTTGAACTTGAACCGGGTGATAAAGTGCTTGAAATTGGTACGGGCTCAGGTTATCAGGCTGCCATTCTTGCTGAGCTTGGATATGTGGACGTTTATTCGATTGAAATTGTGCCTGAGCTTTACGGGCGGTCTTCAAATCTGCTTGGGCAATTGGGGTATGAAAATGTGCAGGTTAAGCAGGGGGACGGCTATTTTGGCTGGGAGGAATACGCCCCATTTGATGCGATCATTGTTACAGCTGCACCGGATCACCTGCCGTCACCCCTTGCGGAACAGCTTGATGAGGGCGGCACCATTGTGATTCCCATTGGTCCACCCGGCTTTTATCAGACTTTGTGGAAGTTTGTCAAACAAGATGGGGAATTAATCGCTTACAACATGGGTTCTGTTATGTTTGTGCCCTTCACAGGCGCGGGGGCTTCAGAGCATCAGGAACAGGAACCCACACCAGAATAAATCTATAAATCAATTTACACATCTTGATCATTTACTGTCTTTCCAATGATGAAAAAGGCCAGAAGATAGCAGAAAGTCCCGGCGACAAAGGTCAGGTTAAAGCCGCAACTGAGTGAAATTAAAGATGCTAAGATCGTAGCGATAACGGAAGAAGCCCCATTCACTCCCCAAACATAAGAAATCATCCAGTCGCCAGCATCAGGATTTTGTTCCTTTATGGTTCGTATCTGGCTTAAGCCTGCGGGGAAGGGAATCCCCATCAGAAAGCCTACCGGGGCAATCAGGACGATTGTGATTAATAATCTTAGGGCTAATGGAAGCCCAAGGCTTAAGGAAAGCAGCCTGGGCAGCAGAAAGATGTACACTATCAGCAATCCTACCAATGATGATAAGGCTTTTGGCAGGGTCAACTTTTGGCTGCCGTAATGGCTGCCAATCCCAGAAAAAAGCAAAATACTGAAGAGGACGGCTGCCATGGCAAAAGACGGCTGATCTAAATAGAGAATGAAGCGTTGAATTAAGGGCATCTCCACCAGCATAAATGCCAAACCAATCAACCCGAAATAGATTGGCAGGCGACCCAGTCTTGAAGCACTTCCAGTTCGTTTTCTGAAAATCATGGGAAGAAGGATTAATCCGTTGGATAAAATCAAGGCTATGATGAAAATGATGATGATCACCAGATAGCCCGCGCCGCCAAAGGGCTGCCACGTGGTCCCAATGGAACCCAGCACGTCCCCAATTTGAGACCATTTAAAATAATGTCCAAAGAAAGGATGGTCATCTGTGGGCGGACTTACATCATATGGGTAGGTTCTATAAAAGTATTCACGCGAATCCGCTTGTAAGAAATTATTGAAGGTTTGGTAGTAAACCGGTTCTGGAAGGATATTGAATCGGTTTATTTCTTCTTCTCTTAGCGTTGGCATGAAAACGATATCAAATGCTTTATTCTCTGCAAAGGATCGGACCTTTGCAATCTCGGTCATTTTGAAGGGCGAATTTTTTACAAAGATGGTGCCGGTGTTGTAACCACGCAGGGCGAGGATGTTCGTTGTGGAATTCAGCCCCTCTTCTTCCAGCGCGGTCACTGCAAGTGCGAAGATGCGAAGCCATTCGCTGGGCTCTTGCTGCAGCCAACGTGTAATTACAAGGAGTCCATCGGGTTTTAAAATCTTGATCATATCTTCGAATGACTCAAGTGTATAACGATAGTCCTCACCCAGGGCATAGGCACCGGAACTGACCGGGTGGAAACTATCTGTCAGGGGAATTTGAATGATATCGAATTTAGTTTCGCTGGCGCGCAGGAAACTTCGGCCGCTGGAGGTCACCAAATCAACACCTTCCATGTGGTAAATATCCGCTGCAGCATCAATTACCAGGGGGTTTCCTTCCACTGCTGTGATTTGACCCGCGCCCAGGGCTCTTGCTGCTGAGATTGCCATGCCCCCTTTGGGTTCTAATATCAGAACATTCGGTTTATTTTGCAGTTCAAACGCGACGGCAGTTTGAAGATGCGACATAAATGCCTGATTATCATCCAGGGGAAGGATGGCATTCAGATTGTCCCCATCCCAAAATAAGCCTTTTATCGGCGGCAGGGGATTGGCATAGCGGTAGCTCAGCCCGGGTAAAGAATGCAGACTTGGGCTGCGGACGACGTCAATTTTCGAGATGCTGTTCCACGCACTGTTGATAACCTCCGCTTCCGGGTTTTGCAATGCATAGGAGATGCTTTTGTAAGGCGAGATGTTGAGGGTGAAAAATTCTGGCATCTCCCCATGGATAATCTTTGAACTGAGCGGTACCAAAGCGATGACCAGCGTAATACCGATGACACCCAGGCTGATTGCAGCCTTCCCTTTTTGTTTGTTGGATTTTTCATGGATCATGAAAAACAATCCCCCTGAACAAGCGATGACAGCGCTCAGGGCAACAACCCCTTC
>LGGY01000130.1 GCA_001509335.1 Fidelibacterota bacterium 46_43 | reverse complement strand
TTCTGCAAGGTTTTAACAAAATCCCGAACCCGGTCAGGCTGAAGACCGCTTTTGGATTCTTCTCCGCTCGTATTCACCTGAATACAGATTTTTACGGTGGATTCTTTCTCGTAAATTTTTCGGGCAATTTTCAGATGATCCAGGCTGTGAAGCCAGTGAAAATGATCCACCAGTTTCTGAACTTTATTTGATTGCAACACGCCGATAAAGTGCCGGATCACGCCGGGTAACGGATCTTTTTCAAATTTTTCCAGGGCTTCCTGCATCCGGCTTTCACCAAGATTGTCTATTCCCAGATTTGCCGCCTGCCGCATAACCGAGACGGGAAAACGCTTGGTAACAGCCACCAGCGTCACCTTGTCCGGATAGGGAGATAGACGGCGGATATCCGCCATAATTCGGTTCAGGTTTTCCTCAAGATTTGGGATCATTCCTCGACACCTTCAACCTCTACAGCTTCTTCATCTTCTTTCAGGTACGCGACGGAACTGATTTTATCATCCGGTTTCAGGTTGATCAATCTGACCCCTTGGGTATTGCGGGAATACACACTGATATCCCGGACATGCATCCGGATCAGGAGACCCTGAACCGTAATCAACATCAGATCGTCTGTATCCACGACTTCTTTCAGGGCAACCATTTTCCCGATTTTGGGGAGCGTTTTCAGTGTAATCACGCCTTTGCCCCCACGGTTCGTCACCCGGTAATCGACAATTTCAGACCGTTTTCCAAAGCCCCGTTCGCTGACGGCCAGAACACTGGCGCCTTCCCGTTTAACCACAACCATATCCACTACGCGGTCCTGCTTGTTGGCAAGGGTTACGCCCCGCACGCCCGAGGCATTCCGTCCCATATCGCGGATATGTTTTTCATTGAAGCGAATTGCTTTTCCTTCCAGCGTTCCCAGAATAATATCCTGTTCGCCATTGGTAATATCCACGCCGACCAGATCGTCATCATCCCGAAGTTTAACAGCCAGAATTCCCGTCCGTCGGGGGTGGCTGAAGGCTGACAGTGCTGTTTTCTTAATCACACCCTTCCGGGTTGCCATAATCACAAATCGGTCCTCGGAAAATTCACGGACGTTGAGAAAGGCCCGGACATTCTCGCCTTTTTCACACTCCAGAAGATTCACGATTGCCCGTCCGCGGGAGGCTCTTCCGGCCTGTGGAATCTGGTGGACCTTTAGCCAATAGACCTTTCCAAGACTGGTAAAGAACATCATATATTCATGGGTGGACGCAATGAAGAGGTTTTCCACAAAATCTTCATCCCGGGTTCCGGCTCCCCGCTTACCCACGCCTCCTCGATTCTGTGAGCGATAGGCAGACACAGGCGAACGCTTGATAAACCCATTATGTGTAATTGTAATGACCATCTCTTCGTCGGCAATCATATCCTCAATGGTAAAATCATCACTGTCTGCGATTATCTCTGTCCGCCGGGGATCGCCATACCGGGATTTGATATCCTCAAACTCTTCTTTGATGATTTCCATCCGCTTGGATTTATTCTCCAGTATAAAATTCAGCTTCTCAATCAGCTTCAATTTTTCCAGATATTCCTGAACAATTTTGTCCCGTTCCAGTCCGGTCAGCTTCTGAAGTCGCATATCCAGGATAGCCTGGGCCTGCTTTTCACTGAAATTGAACCGGGCGATCAGATTTTCCCGGGCTTCGTTCACACTGGATGCGGCGCGGATGATTTTTATCACCTCGTCAATGTTGTCCAGGGCGATTTTGAGCCCTTCCAGAATATGGGCCGCTTCTTCGGCTTTTTTCAGATCATAGCGGGTTCGCTTAACCACGATATCATGACGGAATTCAATAAAATGAGCCAGTATCTGCTTCAGGTTTAATACTTTGGGAATACCGTTCACCAGCGCCAGGAAGATGATGCCAAAAGTGGTTTGAAGCTGTGTGTGTTTATACAGGTTGTTCAGAACCACTTCAGGAATGGCATCCCGTTTCAGTTCAATAACAATGCGGATACCGTCTTTGTCGGACTCGTCCCGCAGGTCGCTGATACCATCAATCACCTTGTCCCGAACCAGGTCAGCAATTTTTTCCATGACATTGCTTTTGTTAACCTGATAAGGGATCTCGGTTATCACAATCTGTTCTTTTCCTCCACGAATCTGTTCGGTAGAGGCACGGGCGCGGATTTGCACCTTGCCGCGACCGGTCAGATAGGCAGATTTTAGTCCGGCCGAACCAAATACAAGCCCACCGGTTGGGAAATCTGGTCCCTTGACATATCGCATCAACTCCTGAATTTCCAGATCGGGATTGTCCACCAGGGCTGAAAGGGCATTACAGATTTCAGCCATATTATGGGGCGGTATGTTGGTCGCCATACCCACGGCAATACCTGATGCGCCGTTCACCAGAAGATTGGGGACCTGTGTCGGGAGAACAACGGGCTCCTGTAGGGTTTCGTCAAAATTGGGACGAAAATCCACCGTTTCTTTTTCAATATCCACCAGCAGTTCGCCCGCCAGGCGGGTCATTCTTGCTTCTGTGTACCGCATGGCTGCTGCGTTGTCACCATCCACGGAACCAAAATTTCCCTGGCCGTCCACCAGGGTGTAGCGCATGGCAAAACTCTGTGCAAGCCGAACCATGGCATCATAAACAGAGGAATCGCCATGGGGGTGATATTTTCCCATGACCTCTCCGACGATACGTGCTGATTTTTTGTAGGAACGATTGTATTGGACACCCAGCTCATTCATTCCAAACAGAATCCGCCGGTGAACCGGCTTCAGACCGTCTCGGACATCCGGCAAGGCCCGGGATACAATTACGGACATGGAATAATCGATATAGGATTCTTTAAGTTCATCCTCAATATTTACAGGTATAATGCGTTGATTGGTCAATGTTTCTCCTATCCTTGTTTCACGGTCAGATATCGAGATTCTTTACATATTTCGCGTTGGCTTCAATAAAGCGTCGTCGGGATTCTACGCTTTCTCCCATCAAAACAGAAAACATCCTGTCGGCAGCAGCGGCATCCTCAATGGAAACCTGTCTTAATGTCCTTGTTTCCGGATCCATCGTGGTGGTCCATAACTGATCCGGATTCATTTCTCCAAGCCCCTTATATCGGGAAATGTTCAGCCTTGACCTGGTTTTGGCATCGAAGCGTTTCAGGAGTTTCATCAGCTCATCATCATCATAGGCATATTGCATGGATTTCCCGTTTTTTATGCGGTAAAGGGGCGGCTGGGCTATATATACGTAGCCGTCTTTGATCAGGTCAAACATCTGCCGATAGAAAAAGGTCATGAGAAGAGTCCGGATATGGGCTCCATCGACATCGGCATCGGTCATAATAATAATCTTGTGATATCGGATTTTATTAATGTCAAATTCCTCTTTGCCAATGCCGGCGCCAATGGCTGTAATCATAGTTCGGATTTCGTTATTGGATAATATTTTATCCAGCCGTGCCTTTTCAACATTGAGAATTTTTCCCCGAAGGGGAAGAATCGCCTGAAATCGCCGATCCCGTCCCTGCTTGGCGCTCCCGCCGGCAGAATCCCCCTCAACAAGAAAGAGCTCACACAATGCGGGATCCTTAATGGAACAGTCTGAAAGTTTGCCCGGGAGATTGCTGCTGTCCAGGGCATTTTTTCGGCGGGTCAGCTCCCGGGCAGCCCGGGCGGCGTCCCTTGCTTTAGCGGCAAGAACTGATTTTTCAATAACTTTCCGGGCAACGGACGGATTCTGTTCAAAATATTCTGAGAGCCCGTCGCTGATGATACTGTCAACAATACCCTTCACTTCACTGTTGCCCAGCTTTGTTTTGGTCTGTCCTTCAAATTGCGGTTCCGCCACGCGGACCGAGATAACAGCCGTAATCCCTTCCCGGGTATCCTCACCGCTCAGGGAAAAGTTGTTCTTTTTAATCCCTTTGAACAGATTGTTCTTGATGGCATACGTGTTGAGGCTCCGGGTCAGGGCTGTCCGGGCACCCGTCAGGTGGGTTCCCCCTTCTATCGTGTGAATACAATTAACGTAAGCAAAAAAGTTTTCGTTGTAACTGTCATTATACTGGAAGGCAAACTCAACCAGCACATCTTCCCGCTCCCCGCTGATAAAAACCGGTTTGGGATGAAGGGGTGTCCGGGCCTCGTTTAAATAGACTACGAATTCCTGAATTCCACCTTTGTAATGAAACGTGCTTTCTTCTCCGGACCGCTCATCTATCAGGGTAATCGATACGTCGCGGTTTAAAAAAGCCAGCTCACGCATTCGTTCTTCCAGAATATCTTTATCAAACTGAACTTTCGTAAAGATAGATTTGTCGGGATAAAAGGTTACTGTCGTTCCGGTTTTCCGGGATTTGCCGATAATCTCCAGTGCCTTTGTGGGTACACCCTTTTCAAAGGTTTGTTCATAAACATTTCCGTTCCTGTGAATTTGCACGCGGCACTGCTCAGACAGGGCATTCACAACGGAAATCCCCACGCCGTGCAAACCTCCGGATACTTTGTAGCTGCCCTTATCGAATTTCCCGCCGGCATGAAGAATGGTCATGATGACTTCCACGCCCGGTTTCTTTTCAGTAGGATGCAAGTCAACGGGCATTCCCCGGCCATTGTCCGTAATACTCACACTTTCATCGGGATGGATGGTTACGACAATTTTATCACAAAAACCTGCCAGGGACTCATCAATGGAATTATCCACCACCTCATATACCAGGTGATGAAGTCCGCGCTTCCCCACGTCCCCGATATACATTGCCGGCCGTTTCCGTACTGCTTCCAGTCCCTTAAGAACGGTAATTTTATCTGATTTGTAATCATTGGCTGCGCTTGTCGTCATTACTTCCCGATTCCTTTCTTCTTATTCAAATGTTCTTGCCGGTGTTATATGAACTTGATTTTTTTTACTACTGTTTCTCCCATGAGGGATCTGTATCTTTCCACCAGTTCTCCGGACATCATCATCAGCTCGTTTCGCCACACATGGTCCCGTACCCGGACATAAAGAACTCCGGAAACAATTTTTTCAGGCTCGGTGACCGCCGCTATTTTCTCTCCGACAACCTCACGCCACTTGTGAAAGGCCTCGTGTTCAATCAGTGCCCGGGGACCGGTCAGTCTGGTCAAAAGAGCAGTCAATGGACCTTTAATACTTTTCATCATGTAAATTTATAAAATAACCCTCTAAATATGAAGAAGTAATTGTTCAAAATTAACTATCTGAGAGCCCTATATATCAATGATATTAAACGATCCAGGCGATGGTAATATCCCTTGTCGTCTCAAATCACTAAGATCAGTAGATGTCACGATTATTTCTTTTAGTTTCTGAATATGTTGCAACAAATTCCGGGTATGGTCAATATCCAGTTCTGAAAAGAGATCATCAAATAAAAAGAGAGGCTCAACACCTTTTTGTTGCAACATATACTTACCTTCCGCAAGTTTCAGGCAAACCAGCCAGAATTTCTTTTCTCCCTGGGAGGCGCCGGTTTTTAACGCCTGGCTGGATCGTTTGAATTCTATGCGATCATAGCCGGCTCCCCTCAGAGATCTTTTTAACAGAATCTCGTTTTGAATATTTCTACGGGATTCAGATAAAAAGGCCTCTATATAGGAATTTGTTTTTTCCGAAAGATTTATGGAGGATTTGTATTCAATGGACACCGGAATATCCCGTTCGTCGATGGCGTGAAAGAATGCATTTAAAAAATTATTTAATATCAAAAAGTTATCCTTACGGAAAGTGTATAGATCCAATGACAAGGGGGCCAGTTGCTCATCATAAGTTTCAAGCTGAGTATCGTAGGAAAAGGATTTTTTATCATTTTTCCGTTTCAGATAGGCATTGCGTTGTTTCAGCAGTTTTGAATAATGAATGAGGGTCGCCAAATATTCATGGGAAACCTGTGAAAAAAGCCGGTCAAAATACTGACGTTTTAGTTGGGGAGCTCCGTTTGTCAGAGCAGAATCTTCAGGAGATAAAACCACCACTGGCAATTTTCCGATCCAGTCGCTGTACCGATCTACAGAAACATTGTTCAGCAGCAACTTTTTTCCCAGGTTCCGGACCAGAGTAAATTTGACAGTTCCCAGATTTTCCCATTTACTTTTAATCAGAGCATGGTCATAATCCCGCATGATAGCTTCGGCATCCCGTGATGTTCGGTAGGAACGGGTAAGACAACTGAAAAAAATTGCTTCAAGAACAGACGATTTTCCTGATCCGTTTGGGCCGAAAAGAATATTCAGACCAGGGGAAAAGTGAAAAATCTTTTTCTGAAAGCAGCGGAAATACCTGAGGGTTAAAGTCTGTAACATCATAGGGTGAATATACAAAGTAGGGCGGTTCGCACCGCCCTTCTTCTGATTCTTCTAAAGCCGGAGAGGCATCAACAAAATCAACAGGTTTTCATTTTCTGCCTGTTCTTCAGGGAAAAAAACGCCTGCCGATAAAGGCGTATTGAGAAATATTTTTGCCCTTTCTCCGTCAATGTGCCGGATGGCCTCTTTCAGATATTCGGCGTTATATCCAATGGTTAAAGGTTCCCCTTCATAGCTGAGTGTTAATTCTTCCTTGGCAGTGGACGCCGTTTCCACATCTTCCGCCGAAATAACAACCTTGTTTTCGTTAAATGTCAGGGCAATCTGATGCGTATTCTTGTTGGAAAATATGGCAATCCGTTTAATCGCCGATAAAAAGGCATCAATATCTACCAGAACCTTGTTGGGGTTTTTCACGGGAATTACACTTTCATAGTCCGGAAAACGTTCCTCAATAATACGTGAATAAATTACACTCTCTTCAGTTTCCATCATTACATGGTTTTTACCCACTTTAAAACGGACTACTTCAATATTTTTTATGTTGGCAACGCACACATTGAGAAATTTAACAGGAATAATCACATCCCTTTCCAGGGAGTTATTTTCAAAATTTTCATAGGTTAGTTGAACCAGCTTATGACCGTCTGTGGCGACGCCTCGAAGTTTTTTTTCACGGAATTGGAAAAGAACACCATTCAAAGAGGCTTTCATTTCATCGTGGCTTACAGAAAAAATCGTCTTTTCAATCATGCGTTGGAGTTTTTCCGGAGAGAAGAGAATCGTAATACTGTCATCTATCAGGGGGACATCCGAAAATTCAGCAGAAGACCGTCCGGTTATGTGGTATTCGCCTCCCAGGGGCGTTTTTATTTCAATACCTTCGTTTTTAACACGGAATGTCAGATCCGTTTCAGGAAGCTCAGACGTGATATCCAGTATCATGCGTCCCGGGATAGCAATAGAACCCTCTTCTTCCACATTCGCCTTGCAGAATGTTTCCATGGTGATTTCAAGATCTGTTGATCTGAAACGAAGTTCTCCATTTTCTGCCGTTACAAGAATACAACTTAATATAGGCAATGTGGAACGAATCGGTGTGACTTTTGAAACTTTTTGAAGAGACTGATAAAGATCATTTTTTGAAACGGTGAAAATCATTGTATTAATCCCTTATTATTTTAAAAAATTACTAATAATAATATACGGGTGGAAAGTGTGAATATCACATGTAAAGTGAAAAAAAATAAGCTTTTTGTGTGCCTCAAAATTGTGGATAACTTTTTGATTCATGTGAACATATTTTTGGTTTTACTGTTTTTTTTCGTAAAAGGTCAGGTTATTCATCCACGTTAACATGTTATACACGGTCAATGTGGATAACTAACGTTTGATTTCAACAAAGAACTTTTCATACAGGGAGTCCAACCAGTGATTCCAGGCGTTCTGTTTTTTTTGTAATAAGGCCATGTTTTCAACCACGTTATAATGGGTTTCCAGTGTGATTTTTTCTGCCGGTTTCCTTTTATTCAGTTTCAGGAGATGAAAACCAAAAGAGGTTTGAAAAGGTTCCGATATTTGTCCCTCTTCTAAAGTATCCACAACAGTTTTAAATTCTTCAATCTGTAATGTATTTACAGGAAATTCTCCCAGATGTCCTTTATTGATGCGTACATCAGGATCATCACTGTAGCGCAGAGCAAAATCCTCAAAATTGCCACCAGCCAGGATAGAATCGCGAATTGTGGATAACATGTGGATAGTCCGGGCGTTGTCTGTTTCATCCATTTTGATTTCAAAAAGAATATGTGCCGGATTGATTAATTCTCCTCTTCGTTCAACAAGCTTAATCAGGTGAAGACCAAACTGTGTTTCCACGATGTCGGATATTTCGCCCTCCTTCAAAGAGAATGCTGTTTTTTCAAAAGCTGGAACAAAAGTCCCTTTAGGGGAAAAACCCAGTTCACCGCCTTTTTCCGCCGAAGTGCGATCTGCGGAAAAATCCCGGGCAGCCGCATCAAATGAAATTTTACCGGACAGGATCTGCTCTCTTAGTGCATTTAATTTTTCACGCTGTTGGGACTTTTTGTCTTCCGAGGGTTCCGGGATCATCAGAATATGGCTAATATCTACCCGTTCCGGAATATCTGGTATGGAATCCTTGTTTTCCTGGTAAAAAGAGACCACCTCCGGGCGGCTGACACTCATGTTTCCAAACCGCTCATTTTGGATTTGCTGTACGATCAAAGAACTTTTTACCCGGTTATATAAAAATTCTCGGATTTTTCGCATGGGTTGGTTAAAAACCTGTTCAATTTGTTCTTCAGACCCGAAAAAATCCAAATACTGCTGAAGCTGATGGTCAAGAGCTGTTTGTATATCCCGTTCCCGGACGACAATGGAGTCTTCTTCGGCCTGTAAGAGAATAATTTCCATATTGATTAATTCACGAAGGGCGTCGTTTTGCATGGACATAAAAACATCTTCCTTCATGGAGGAAGGATTTATTCCTGATGAGCGTAACATTTCAATTGTCAGCTGCTGAACGTCGGAGTACAAAATGATTTCCTGTCCCACAATCGCCGCGATACCGTCTACCAACTGCTGTGCCCGGAGGGGAAAAAGAGCGAAGAGAATGAGAATAACACTTTTACTGAAACACTTCAACATGTGATTTTTTCCTGAGTTTATGTATGAGGGCATGGTATGCCTGGTTATATTTCATGATACCGATCTCCTGACGGATATCCTCGCGGACCTCCGAGATGGGAAGGTATGAATCCGGCGGGAAGGTTTCAACGATTTCAAATATAAATAATGCATCTTTATGGAAAAACGGTTCCGAAATTTTTGGGGGCTGGCCCGAAAAGAAAAGATTTCTGATTTCCGGTATAACTGAATTTTCTTTGACAAAGCGGGTGAGGATCAGATGATTTTGTTTAATCTCCTGAACGGCACCGGGATGGTTTCGGAAAAAGGTCCGGTACGCATTTCGGGCGGCATCCTCAGTTTCAAATGCATACACGTTCACCTTGTGTGTCAGTTCGGCCACGCGGAACTGTTCACGGTTTTGAAAGTAATATTCATTTATTTCTTCATCATCCGCACTTAACTGGTTCCCCAGTTCCAGCTGAAGGTAGAGGTTGCCAACCAACTGTTTCTGATATTGGAGCAACTGGTTTTTTACTTCGGGATTTTTGTCTAGCTTCCGCTTCATTCCTTCCTGGTATAAGAGTTCTGTGGAAACCCAATTTTCTATAAGTTTGGACTTTTCCGTTTCCAAAGAGGATTCGGTCCCGGTCATGGTCGGTATCAGGCTCAGGTTCTCCTCTGTAAGATAGGAATTATTGACCCGGGCAAGAATATGGGACGGTTCCTTTTCAGAGCAGGAGAAAATCAACAATCCGGGAAACAGGACCCAGAACAGCCTATTTTTTATACAGTGGATTGATTTGTACATCATATTTTTCATAGAGTGTTAGGAACGCGTTTTCTTTGGCCTCTGCCCGTTTATCCCGGACATAGTCCTGAACCACCTTCTTTTTTACCGAGTCATAAGCTAGGGGGGTTTCGGGATAAAATTCAATCACCTGAATGATGGAAAACCGGCCATCTTTCAGGAGGATTGGTCCTGAGAGGTCGCCCGGTTTCATTTCAAAAGCCCTTTTGCCCATTTCGCCATATTGCCCTTTGTGAAAAGGATCCAGCAAGCCTCGATTCCGTTTTCCGGCTGGGCGCTCAGTATATTTTTCTGCCAGGTCGGCAAAAACAGCGCCCTCTATCAGCTTTTTGTGGATTTCTCTGGCCAGCAAACTGTCTGAGACCAAAACCTCCTGTACGCGAACCTGTTCAGGCGTCATATAATTGGATTTGTTTCTTACATAATACCGGGCAAGATCTTCTTCTGTTGGCTCCAGGCCTTCAAAAATTACCACATTATAATAGTAGGCATGTGCCGTCCTGAGGATATAGCGGTTGATTTTTCTTTGAAAATCTTCGCTCTTCACTGCATCTAGCCGGGAGCCGTTGCGAACGAGCAAATCAAGAATATGATTGTCCCGCACAAAATCCGTCAGATCTTCCGCCGATTTAAATCGCGGAATTTCTTCATGGTCAAGAAAAAAGGCCATGTAGTCCAAAACCCAGTCTTTATCGATTTTTACACCGGGATATTCGGCAAGAAGGAAGGTATCCGGCATGTCAAGCAGTGTTTTAAAGACATTTTTTCTTTGAGACATCAGGGAATCAAAGACTGTGTAAAAGGATTTGATGTCATTGGGATACAGGGTGAGGGGATTTGCCTGTGTGAGTGAATCAATGTATTCCATCTGTCGCTCAATAAAGCGTTCCGGCCACATTTTGCGAGCTAAAATTTTCAGGCGGGGCATTTCTTCTTCACGGGATTTTACGGCCAGGGAGCGTTCCTGTTTTGGATAGATGATGTGATATCCATAGGATGTTTTGAATGGCGGGCTGATCTGGCCGGTTTTCGTTGCAAAAAGAGCGCTGTCAAAGACG
Source organism: Fidelibacterota bacterium 46_43 (assembly GCA_001509335.1). Lineage (GTDB taxonomy): Bacteria > Fidelibacterota > Fidelibacteria > Fidelibacterales > Fidelibacteraceae > Fidelibacter. The sequence continues at coordinate 12,776 of LGGY01000130.1, read as the reverse complement.
GCAATCATCTGACCTGCCCTTACCCATCCCAGGTTTCCTCCTTTGTCTCGGGTAACCGGATCTTCGGAATATTCTGCAGCCAATGATTCAAAATTTTCCGGTTTGGCCCGCCGGCGGATCTGATTGATAAGCACAAAGGCCTCTTTATCCGTTCTTTCTACATCCGGGTTTCGGGGATTCTTGTATGTAATCAGGATGTGATGGGTTAGTTTCTGCGATTTAATACGGTTATAGAGCTCATCATAGGTTTCATCGTCGATCAGTTGTTTAAAAACCTCGTGATCATATAGCGCCTGGGCATATTCCCGGGCTTTTTTTACCTGAATTTTGTATTTCAACTGGTAGTCATCAAAACGCCCTGTTTCCTTTAGATACCGCGATGCCAGGATCATATTGATATAATCGTCTACCCGTTCTTTTATAACATTCGCCGAGATACCCTTCAGATATTCGGCGGAATAGAAATCAGACAAATCCTCCAGGGTATATTTTTCTCCATCCACATAGGCGATGGTTTGGTCATCAAATTTCTTGCCACAAGATGTTACGAACAATATCAGTGTGAGTAAAATCAGAAATAAGCGAAACTTCATTGGATCTCCTGTCTTTTAAAAATCAAATTTATTTTTATTCGTTACCGATTCCAACAGCATTTTCAGGATCTCCGGTTCTTTCCCTTTATCCAAACGAATGCGGACAGAAAAGTTCCCCTTTGTATGGAAGGTGTGTGGAATTTTCAGATCTTTAAGAATGGGGATCATGGTGAGGGCGATTTTTTGCAGCGTTTCATGGGGAATATGAGGGTTGAAAACCAGGCTTGTATATTGTGAGAGCCGTGTGATAGATTCAATTCCGAGCCCTCGGGCCAAAAGATACAGATGTCTGAGCTGAAGGAGGTTCAGGGCTTCCGGGGGAGGAGGGCCAAACCGGTCCGTTAATTCTCTGCGAAGGGCTTGTACGTCTTCCGCGTTTTCTGTGGCTGCGAGGGATTGATACAATTCCAGGCGAATGGCCCCCGGGGGAATATAGGATGCCGGCAAAAAAGCCCGAAGGGAGAGAGAGATGTCGGGCTGAATCTGCAACGCAGACTGCCGGCGGGTTCGTAATTCAATTTCATCGGTAAGAAGTTTTAAAAAATAGCGATATCCCACCTGGTCAATGTGTCCACTTTGCTCGGTTCCGAAGAGATTTCCGGCCCCCCGCAATTCCAGATCCCGCAGGGCAATATGATAACCGGAACCCAAATCAGTGTAAAATTCCAGGGCTTTTAAGCGTTGCATGGCGTCCGGGCTGATGTGCTTGTGCCGGGGAATCACCAGGTAAGCGTATGCTTTTCGAAAAGAACGGCCAACCCGTCCGCGAATTTGATATAATTGGGATAATCCGAAGCGGTGGGCATTCATAACAATCAGTGTGTTGGCGTTGGGGATGTCGATACCCGACTCAATGATGGTTGTGCTTACGAGAATATCATATTGATGGTGAAAGAAATCAATAAGTTGATTTTCAAGGATTTTACCTGTGAGTTGTCCGTGGGCAAAACGGATTCTTGCTTCAGGGACCAGCATCTCCAGGTTGTGTGTTAAAGGCTCCAAATCACGGATGTTGTTTTCCACTACAAGAATTTGTCCACCTCTTTTCAGCTCATCCCGGAGGACCTGCCGGATAAGATTGGAGTCCCAGTGAATGACTTTTGTATAGATGGGAATCCTCTCTTTGGGCGGAGTATCAATGCGGAGAATATCCCGGATTCCCGAGAGGGACAACTGAAGGGTTCTGGGAATGGGTGTGGCGCTGAGGGCCAGAACATCCACATTGGAACGCATTGATTGAATTTTCTCTTTATGCCGGACCCCGAAACGGTGTTCCTCGTCGATGATAAGAAGCCCTAAATTTTTAAAAAACAAATTATTAGACAATATCCGATGTGTCCCGATAAGGATATCTGTCCGCCCCTGAACGACCGATTCACGAATAGTTTTAAATTCCCGTTCTGTGCGGAAACGATTCAGGATATCAACAGAGACCCCCAACGGAGAAAGGCGTTCCTTGAATGTTTCAAAGTGTTGAATGGACAGGATGGTTGTGGGCACCAGGACGGCAACCTGAAAACCTGAAAGGACAGCCCTGAAAGCAGCCCGGATAGCCACCTCCGTTTTTCCAAAACCCACATCACCACATATTAGACGGTCCATAATCAAAGGTTTGCCCATGTCCTCTTTGACTGTTTTAATGGCAAGATCCTGATCCCGCGTTTCCGGCCAGGGAAAAGTGAGTGCCAGTTCTTTTTCAGATGCCGGATCACCATCCATAGTAAGCCCTTGTTTGGAAACCCGTTTCCGGTACAGCTTGAGCAATTCATCTGTTAGGCCGGCTGCACTTTTTTTGGCCCGTTGTTTTTTGGGTTCCCATGTCTTTCGTTTCAGAGAATCGGGACGGGGCGGACGGGCGTGACCCTCTGAGAAGCGATAGATTTTATCGATATGTCTGACGGGCAGATAGACGCGGTCTTCCTGGTCGTATTCAAGAATCAGCTCTTCGTCCCCGCCGGAGAAGCGGGTGCCCAGATAAATACCAATGCCGTAATCAACGTGGACAACGGCTTCTCCGTATTTCAAAACATCCCGGCGGGGAACCCGTTCAACATCGGGAATAAAGGGGGCGTCGGGGTTAAAAAGGTGTTCTTTCTGAAAAAAGTAAGTGTCATTTAAAAAAGCCGCCCGGAGATCTTTCAGGAGAAACGCGTCGGGAAGGCTTCCCCGGACAAAGTGGACGTTATGATAATCATGGAGCAGATTTACCAACCGATCTTTCAAAAGTGAACTTTGCCAGAAAAGGCACACCGTCTTCAGATCCTGTACGAAGCGAATAATATGGGTATCTCTTGAGGCTTCTGCCCGAAAAGGGGGCAGGGGCAAAACATTAAAGGATTCCTCATCTGAAATGGGGGAAAAGGTAATGGATAAAAAGGCTTTATCGTGGGGAACGGAATGGCCTGAAAGATAGATAAGGACTGTTTTTTCCGGTAATTGGGTGATAAAGGGAGAGCGAGGAGAAAGGGATCCGGAAGAGGGAAAAAGACGGAGATGTTTTTCATCGTTGACAGAGAGCTGGGAATCGGGATTGAAAGAACGAATAGATTCAAGGGTGTTTCCAAAAAACTCCATGCGTTGGGGCAGGGGAGAGCCATAGGGATACACATCGACAATCCCGCCGCGAATGCAGAATTCACCCGGATGTTCCACCAGCTCTGTCCGCGCATATCCCATATCTGAAAGACGCCGCGTAAGCCATTCAAAAGAAAGGGATTGGCCTTCGGCAAGGGAAAGACTTGAAACGGCAGGAGCGGCGGGATTCTGCACAGGGTGAGAAAGGAGCTCAGAAGACGCGATCACACAGGAAAGCTTGTCCTGTGTGAGAAGTGAGGCATAGCGGGCAAAATGATTCTCAAAACGGGCATGGTTATAAAGTTCTGTGCCATAATCAAAAAAAGGAAGCCAGGCTACTGTATCATCAGGAAAAAAGGACATACAGGCCTCCAGCATTTTTTCTAAATCCCGCTCCGGGTCGGCAAGCAGGACCGGGAAGAGGCCACTTTCTGACAAAGCTCTGGAAAGCAAGGCAATAAAAGAAATCACATGGGATTCGGCACGGATGTTTTTTTCCCGCATCAAACGGTGGAATAACGCGGTAAATGCCGGGGTATTCCGGAATGTTTGAATCAGATTCATGTCCATAGTTTCACGTGAAACATCAGGTTAAATAAATCAGGAGGATTTGGATATCAGAGGGCGAGACGCCCCGAATCCGGCCCGCCTGTCCAAGGGTTTCAGGCCGATAGCGTTTGAGTTTTTCCCGTCCTTCATTGGAAAGGGACTTAACCGTGTCGTAATTAAAGTGTTCGGGGATCTGTTTTTCTTCTAGTAGGCTCATTTTCTTCACCATTTGTTCCTGTCTGTGAATATAACCTTCATAAAGAATTTCAATAAAGGCCTGATCTAAACTGTGGGACTGAACTTCCGGGAAAAGTTTTCGGTGAATGTCCGGCAGGTGTTCCTGCCGGAGAATATGTTTCTTGATAAGCTGGTCATACCGTTCTGACCGGAGGGCAGACAGCCCCCAAGGGGTGCCTTTTGGACAGGAGGTAGTTTTAAAAAAATGTTTAATGTAATCTCTCTCCTGTACAGAATTTTTAAAGCGCCTGATCATCTGTTGAGATTGTATTCCGATCTTATCTGAGGCCCGGTACAGGCGATGATCCGCGTTATCTGCCCGGAGGATCAGTCGGTATTCGGCAAGACTGGTAAACATCCGGTAGGGCTCATCCGTTTCTTTTGTAATCAGATCGTCGATGAGTACTCCGATATAGGCTTCTGAGCGGGAAAAGATTATTGGATCCTGGCCGTCAAGGGCCCGGCAGGCATTTACGGCTGCCATAAAGCCCTGTACCGCCGCCTCTTCGTATCCACTTGTACCATTAATCTGGCCGGCAAAATAAAGCCCGGAAATATCCTTTGTTTCCAGGGAATGGCGGAGTTGATAAGAGGGGAAGTAATCATATTCAATGGCATAGCCAGGTTTGATAAATTCAGCCTTTTCCAGTCCTGGCACTGTTCTCAGGGCTTTAAACTGGATATCAATGGGCAGAGACGAGCTGAAACCGTTGATATACCACTGTTCCGAGCCCTCCCATTCCGGTTCAAGAAAAAGTGGATGAGAAGGCTTTTCATGAAATCGGACAATTTTATCTTCAATTGACGGACAGTAACGCGGTCCGGTTCCCTGAATATCTCCGGTGTAAAGGGGAGAACGGTGAAGAGCGGACCTCATGATCTCATGGGTTTGTTCATGGGTGTAGGTCAGGTAACATGGAATATCTTTGGGGTGAAAAGAGATCGTTGTGTAAGAGAAAGGTTCCGGGTTCGGGTCGCCGTACTGGGGTGACATCCTGGAAAAATCAATGGAACGGTATGTAACCCGGGAGGGTGTACCGGTTTTCAGGCGTTTGACAACAAAGCCCTCTGCTTTCAGCTGGTCACTGAGTCCCACAGAAGGACGTTCTCCGTAGCGCCCGGCAGAAATTTGTACCGGGCCGATGTGAATCAGGCCATTTAAGAAAGTGCCGTTTGTAAGAATGACTGTTTTTCCGGGGACAAGACGGCCGTCTTTCAGGTAAATGCCGCGGACCGATGCCTGAGAAAAAATCAGGCGTGTGCCCTCGCCCTCGATGATGTGAAGATTGGCAGCATGCAATAGCGTTTGTTGCATATATTCAGCATATCGTCTTTTATCAGCCTGGGCTCGGGGAGACCATACGGCCCTTCCCTTAGAGCGGTTCAGCATTTTGAATTGAATCCCTGTCCGGTCAATAGCGCGGCCCATTTCTCCACCCAAAGCATCCAATTCCCTGACCAGATGCCCCTTTGCCAATCCTCCGATGGAGGGATTGCAGCTCATGCGGGCAACACTTTTCAACGAGAGGGTGACAAAGGCTGTTTTTTTCCGTAATCTGGCAGCTGCAAGGGCCGCCTCCACACCAGCATGCCCCCCGCCGACAACGATGACATCAAATTCCTCGAAAGGGTGTTTCACGTGAAACATTATCTATTTCCCAATGCAAAAACGACTGAATATGTGATTCAAAACCTCCACAGAAGTTGTTTTCCCGGTAATATCATCCAGTGCAATCATGGCCTCCCGAATGTCCACGGCGATAAATTCCGGGGATAGGCCGGCCTTCAGTGCCTCTTGGGCTCTTAAAAGTGCTTTCTGTGCCGCTTTCAGTTGATTCTGATGACGAAGGTGGGATATCATGACGGATTCGGTGTTCAGTATATAATGGGCTTTCAACAGATCCAGGATCCGGTCCATTAGGACCGAGATGTGGATGTCTTTTTTGGCACTGACGGCAACAACCGGTTGATCGGGTTTCGTATAAGACAGGGCTTTCCGGACATCTTCTTCCGGCAGACGGTCGATTTTATTCAGAACGATGAGCCCCGGAATCTCCTGGCTGTCCAAAAATCCTGCAATATCGGGCACTTCGTCGGGAAATTCGGTAATCATTACCATCAGATCGGCATCTTTCATCAGTTTTTTGGTTTTTTCCAGTCCCGCCAATTCAATGAAATCACGGGAATCCCGCAAACCGGCCGTATCATAAAGGCGCAGGAGATACCCCGAATGGTTTATCCGTTCCTCAATGTAATCCCGGGTTGTTCCGGGGATGTCCGAGGTAATGACCCGTTCTTCTTTAAGAATGGCGTTTAAGAGACTTGATTTACCAGCGTTGGGCTTTCCTACGATAGGAATTCGAGCTCCGTCATGCAATATCCGGCCGGTCTGATAACTGGCCATCAAATCACCAATGTGTGCAAGCCCCCGCTCAATCCTGTCACGAATCTCTTCCGGATTAATGGTTTCAATATCCTGATCGCTGAAATCCAGCCCGATTTCCAGTAACGAGGCAGCTTCCATAAGATGATGACGGATTTCTTCCAGCTCCCGGGATAATCGGCCGTGGAGAAGAACACGCGCCGATTTTAAACTCTTTTCCGTTTCGGCATGAATCACATCAGCTACGGCTTCTGCCTGGGTGAGATCCATTTTTCCATTGATAAAAGCCCGCCGGGTAAACTCTCCCGGCAGGGCAGGCCTGGCCCCTTGGGTATAAAGCACATCCAGGATAAGAGCGGGAATAATACGCCCCCCGTGGCAGGAAATTTCTACAAGATCCTCTCCGGTATATGAACGGGGAGATTTGAAATAGGTAACAACGACATCATCTATAAAATGCCCGTCTTCAGGATTGGTAAAAGAAGTGAAGGTCGCCCGCAAAGGTTCCGGTGGTATCCGTGATATGCAGGGTTTTATAACGTGCAGTGCATCCGGCCCGGAGACACGTACAACAGCAATACCACCGACACCTTCCGGTGTGGAAAGTGCGGCAATGGTCCCTTCATACCCTGCCATGGCTTTACTTCTTTTTTGTTTTTTTCTGCCCGGCGCTCATTTTCTCCCGCTGTTCCGCCAATTTTGCGTGGACGGATGGATTGATAAAAAGCTTCTGCTGGAGAATGGTCAGTAAGTTAAAAACAGTGTAATACAAGTTCAGGCCGGAAGGAAAATTATTAAATATCAATAAAAAGAAGACAGGCATAAACCACATCATGATTTTCTGCTGCTGGTTGGCCTGGCTGGCACCGGTCATTTTTTGCTGAAGTATCATGGTCAGGGCCATAATAATGGGCAAAACGGCAACCCCATCTCCATAGAGAGGGATAGAAAAGGGCAGGGTGAAGATCACATCGGGTGTACTTAAATCTTTGATCCACCAGACAAAAGAGGCACCCCGCAGCTCAATGGTTGTGCGAAAAACGATAAACAGGGCATAAAGCAACGGCATCTGAATAAGCATGGGCAGACAACCACCCAGGGGATTCACACCATATTCCTTGTACATTTTCATGGTTTCCTGGTTCAGGGCCTGGGGATTGTTGGCGTGTTTTTCCTTCAATTCTGCCAAAAGGGGCTGCAGTTCCTGCATCCGCTTCATGGATTCGTAACTTTTATGCGTCAACGGATAGAGAATGATTTTTACCAGAAAGGAAAAAATCAAAAGAACCACACCATAATTTGGAATAAAACCCCGCATAAACCTCAGAAGCTTCAGAATTCCCACAGATATCGGCTTGATGAGCTTCCAGCCCCAGTTCATGACATGTTCATGTCCGTAACCCAGAGATGTCAGGTAACTTTCATCCAGGGGAGCAATCACAACCTTGAATTGATCTTCGTGAGTGTCCCTGGCGGGTAAGCGCATGAAAAGACGGGCATTGAAAAAACGCTCTGTTTTGCTTCGGGTCCCGTAGATTTCAGTCCGGATTCCAGGCCGGGACTCTGCCACAAGGGATGCCAGAAAATATTTGGATCTCAGAGCGACCCACCGGGCATCTCCATCCGTTCTGATGCTCTGTTCTTTTTCCTTTAACTGAAGATTGGTAAGCTCTTCACCCACCTTGCTGTAGACGTATGAATAGTTTAAATCGTCATCCACACTTTTTTCTGTAATGGCAAAACCATCATACCAGTTGAGTGTATACATCATATTGGGGGCAAGGGCGGTATAATTCTTTAATACAAGATTAAGGTCAAAAGCATATCCTTCAGGTGTGAATGTAAATGTGCGGATAATTTCCTGATTATCCTCGGTTTTTAAGGAAAAAGAAAGGGTTAACGGGCGTTTGACATAAAGGGTGTCCAGGTTCGAATACTGTTCAAAGATTGTCGACTGGAAAGGAATATCATTGAAAGACAGGGTTTCAGTATCAGAGATGGGGAATTCCATTCCCAGGTTTCCGGCGGCATCGGGCTTTAAAAGGTGTACCTGTTTTCCCTGGAAGGTCTTGTATTCTTTAAAACGAAACTGAGTGATGGTTCCGCCACCCCGGTTTGAGAGGGTTAAAAAATATGTGTCCGTGGAAATCACCAACTCTTTTTCCTCGGTACTCATAAGGGAGGGGACACGATGAACCGGGGTTTCCTCTGATTTTGACATACTTTGGGTTGGTGTGAATCCAGTTTCAGCAAGTTCTTCCGGAACCTGAACAGTTTTGCCCTGAAAGGTTTCAGAAACCGGTTCCTGCTTTTCAACAAATTGCTTTTGGTAAAAGGGCATAAAAATCATGATTAAAGCAATAAGAATAAATGCGATCACTGTATTTCTATCAAACACTGTTTTTCTCCTTTTCCGGTACCGGATCATATCCCCCGGGATGAAAGGGATGACATTTAAAAATTCTAATTAAGGCCATTTTACCCCCTCTAAAAAAACCGTGCTGTTCTATGGCCGTAAAGGCGTAGGATGAACAGGTGGGAGAAAAGCGGCAGGAGGGAGCAAAATAAGGGGAAATAAAATGTTGGTAAAAACGAATGCCTTTTAGTATCAGATATTTCATGTGATCTGAACAACCATTTTTTTAAGATATTTTTCTATCTCAGGCGTTGCCCCCTTTTCAGGAACCACTGTGGCAATGAAACCATAATTATATCCCAAGGGGATGGTATCCTGATTTAGACGGACGACCTCTTTCAATACGCGGCGGCACCTGTTTCGCCGAACCGCCCCCCGGATGGTTTTCCGGGTTGCGAAAAGGTAGCAGTTTTCTCCGGCGTTGGGGGAATACACCATGTGAAAAAAGGGACAGCTTTTCCATGTGCCCTTTTCAAAAAGGACCCGAATGGCCGTTCGGTCCCTCAAAATGGCTTTTTTTTTCAGAGTATAGCTCACGAAGAAACCGACAAACGCTTCCGCCCCTTGGCCCGGCGCCGCGAAAGGACGGTCCTTCCACCTCGCGTTTCCATGCGTGAACGAAAGCCATGTTTATTTTTGCGCCGTCTGTTGCTGGGTTGAAATGTTCTTTTCAAGGGAAATCTCCTTTATTTTCCGTTTTTTAATTTACAGTCTGGTAATATCTAAAAATTGTCCGTCATTATCAAAATATTTATGATTAAAAACAGCCGGTATCATTTATAATGATTTTTTGATTTTCTTAAAAAGAATCTTGACATTGCGGTCTCAATTTGCAAACTTCTATTCGAGCAGAACGGAATGAATGTGGATAACATGTGGATATCTTGTTCGTGTCTGAGTCACTTCCGTTGGGCGTGTGAGGAGACTTAATTCATAAAAAGCTGATTATAAGGAGGTTGTGAAATCTCCATTCCTTGTTCTCTCCCAAAGAATGAGTGTGGATAACTTAAATACGATGTATATATTATACAATGGCAATTGTGGATAAGATGGATTCTGAGATGCTGAAAAAGTGGGATGCGCTCCTTGAAGATTTGCAGAAGTATATTCCTACACATAGCTATACATCTTGGTTTTTACCCCTGCAGCCCGTGTCATCCAACGAGCAAGCCCTCAGGATTTCGGCACCTAACCGGTTTCATTCGGAATATGTGGAGATGCATTACCGGGATGTTTTAAGAAAATGTATTAAATCAGTTTTCGGTAAAGATCTAATAGTGCAATTTACAATTGCTGAAAGTTTAAAGAAGGACATTTCATCTGGAAATTCCACGCCGGAATCACCTCTCCCGCCTCCTGTTACTGAACGAGGAGACCGGGAAAATCTTCCGCCACAAGAGTATTATGTAGAGGACCGCTATAGTCAGCTGAATGGAAGGTACACCTTTGAAACTTTTGTAGAGGGACCCCATAACCAGTTTGCGAAAGTGGCCAGTCGTGCCGTGGCGGAAGCCCCGGGCAATACTGCGTTCAACCCCCTTTTGATTTATGGAGGCACGGGGCTGGGTAAAACCCACCTTTTACAGGCCATCGGCCATTATGCCCGGACCCGGAATCCAAACCGGCGGGTGATTTATGTGTCCAGCGAAAAATTTATGGTCGATTTTATTACGGCCATTCGCAATAACCGCCTCAATGAATTTGGGAATATCTATCGCAAGGCAGACCTTTTGCTCGTGGACGATATACAATTTCTTGAATCCCGGGAAGGAACACAGGAACAATTTTTTCACACTTTTAACGATTTGTATCAACATGGAAAGCAAATTGTCATCACGTCAGACAGGACCCCAAAAGAGTTGAAAGGGGTTGAAGAACGGCTAATTTCCAGGTTTTTGTCAGGATTAACAGTGGATATCCAGCCCCCGGATTTTGAATCCCGTATAGCCATTCTCCAAAAAAAGGCGGATATGGATCAAGTGATAATCCCACCGGAAGTGATAGAATTTGTGGCGCAAAATATTACAACCAATGTCCGTGAACTGGAGGGAGCCATGACCCGGATCTTTGCTTATAGTTCCCTTGCCCATACGGATGTTACCATCAATCTGGCAAAAAAAGTCATCAAAGATATTCTGGGGGTCCGGAAAGCTCGTCACATTTCAATTGATATCATTCAGAGTGCCGTATCTGATTATTACAAGGTCACAGAAAACGAACTGATGGGTAAAGGGCGAAAACGGGAAGTGGCCCTGGCGCGACAGGTGATCATGTTTCTGAGTCGTGAAATCAGCGGCATGTCATTGAAAACCATCGGACTGCGTCTTGGCCGCAGGGATCATACCACCGTGATGCATGCCTGCAATGTGATTGGCAAAAAAATTCGCGAAAACAAGGAATTTGCCCGTGAAATCGATACTATCCGCCACCAAATAGATCTGACGGCCGGCTAATCGTATCGTTTTCTATCCCCGTGTAACATGTATCGTGTTTATTTACTCAGAATTTTGTTTATTTAAAGACTTATCAGAGAAAGGTTTACAGGATTCCGACATAGTATAAACCTTATATACATTTATTAATTTTATACTATAATATTGACATTAATATCCTTCTTGTGTAAACTTGTGTTAAGAAAGATATAATGAAGCAAGGAGGTATCTATGAACCGAAATTCTGCGAACAAGGTGTTACTTGTCGGGTATTTGGGGAACCAACCGGAGATGCGGTATACCCCCAATGACATCATGACCACCACATTCAATCTGGCAACAAATTTTATTTGGCGGGATGAAGAAGGAGAATTTCAGGAGCGGACGGACTGGCACCGGATTGTAGCCTGGAGGAGTCTGGCAGAATACGCAAAAAGTTTGAAAAAAGGACAGTTGCTTTATGTAGAGGGTCGCCTGCAGTCTCGCGAATGGACGGATAAAGACAACAACAAGCACTTTGTCACCGAAGTCATCGCAGAAACCCTTACAATGCTTGGTGCCCGGAAAAAGGGGGAAAGCGGCGGTAATGGAAGCGATTCAAGCAAAAGCGATCAGGACTGATCCCTGTGCCGGGGTGTGTTAAAATGGAGGTAATCATTTAAACGTGGTGGTTCGGTAAGCAGTCCCGGAAAGTGATGGTAGAGGTGGCGGGCAAACCAGTAGTCCAGTTCTCCATTACTATCCGGGGCCTTGCCCATGACGGCCTTCCAGGTTTCCGGATCTTCCATACAAAAATAGACAAATAGATCCGGTCCGCCATATTTCCTTAGCAAGTGGAAAATATGACGATACAGGTGAATACGCAGAGGTTTGAAATATCGTAATTTTCCGTCCATGCCCCTCACCATCTCTGGATTTAATAAGTGGGTGTCGGGAAAACGGTTCAGAATTTTTTCTTTCATATCCGGCGGAAAACGAAGTGTCCCCATGGATATCCAGGCAATCTGAGAAGAGGGGGCTACTTGAAACAACTGCTGAATGGTTGTCTCGTAGTCTGTTTTCCATGATGGATAATCAAGGATTGGATCAAAATGAAACGCCAGTTTATATCCGGCACGAACAGCCAGTTTTACGGCATTCAGGCGCTGGGGTAGTGACGCAGCGCCATGTTCTTCTGCTCGTATGACGGCCGGAGGATTAATAGACCAGGCCAGAATGGTTTTTCCTTTATGATTTTCCTGCAACAGAGACTGAATCCGATAGGATTTTGTTTTCAGCTCCAAAATCATGTTCGGCGTATGAGCCGCAAAACGGATCAATGGCTGGGCGAAATGCCCTTCTTCATTTAATGCAAGACTGTCTGCCAGTTCACCGGTTCCAATTCTGAAAAAACGCCGGGGTTCATGCGCCATTCGTTCCCGGATCTGGGCAATTATCTGTTCTGTATCGGTAAACACAGTGAGATAAGGATTGTTTAAATAGTATTGGAGAATGCAGTAGCTGCAGTTGAAAGGGCAATTCATAGACTGGTTCAGAACCCAGTAATTACAACAGAGATACTCCCCAGATGTACCTGGACAGGGTTTAAAGAT
>LGGY01000208.1 GCA_001509335.1 Fidelibacterota bacterium 46_43 | reverse complement strand
TCCCGTGTTTCCGGATTCTTTTTCAGTCGAGAACATACTTCCAGTCCGTCCATTTCCGGCATCATGATATCAAGCAGTATCAGATCCGGCTTTTCCTGAATGGCTTTTTCTAGCCCTTCTTTCCCGTCGACAGCCAAGATCACATCGTATCCATCCAGGATAAGATTGTAATTTACAAGTTTACGGATGTTTTCTTCATCATCTACCACAAGAATTTTCATATGATCCTCGTCGTTATGTTAATGTTGTTATTTTTCAAAAACCGGCAGGGATATTCTGAACAGACTCCCTTTGTTTTCTTCACTGAAGACTTCGATTTTTCCCTTGTGCTTCTCGATTATCTCCATCACAATGGACAATCCCAGGCCTGTTCCCTGTATCTGTGTCCCCGGCCGGTGAATCCTGTAAAATTTCTGAAAAATTTTATCCTGTTCATTTTTAGGGATTCCCATTCCGTTGTCCTCTACATCCAATACAATCTGATGGTTCTTATGTTTCAACCGAACATCAATAATCCCCTTACTGGGTGTAAATTTCAGGGCATTATTGATCAGGTTCCCAATAACCTGACTCATGGCATCCCGGTCACCGAGTATTTCAGGCAGTTTTTCATCTTTTTCATACGTTAGATCTATTTGCTTGTCCTCTGCCTGTGTCCGGTAAATTGTGACGGCATCCTGGATCACTTCATCCAGATTCAAAGGTTTCATTTCAAAGGTGATCTTGCCGGATTCGATTTTGGATATACTGAGAACGTCTTCAATCAGGCGGGCGAGGCGCTTGCTTTCATTGTAAATGATCTCAACAAATTCCTTTTTCATCTCCTCCGGTATCTTTTCTTTTCGGAGAATTGTATTGGAAAAGCCCATAATAGATGTAAGAGGGGTCCGGAGCTCATGGGATACACTGGAGACAAAATCCGTTTTCATCCGGTCGATTTCACGCTCTTTGGTGACATCCCGCAATATAAACACTTTACCTGCAGATTGACCATCCACATCCTCAAAGGTTGTCCCGGTAACATAAAGAATCCGGTGATCCGGTTCGGTGACAATAAGTTCCAGATTGGAAAAAGTCTCGATGTCCAGGGAATCCAGTAAAACTTTTCCGTGGTGCTCACAATGAATCAGTATATCTCGTACATGTGGAATGGGCTCCAGAGGATCCGAAAGATTTAGAAGTTCCCGCGCTTTTTCATTGTAGATGATCACTCGGTCTTCCGAATCGATCACAACCACCCCGTTTCCAATGCTGTGGAGAATGATATTCAGACGTTCCCGGCTTTGATATAACTCTTTCTCGGACTGTTTCCGTTCAGAAATATCCCGCGCTACACCAATGGAAGCCTGCGGTACTCCGTTTTCATCATGGAGAAGGGAGGTGGATAACATGACAGGAAAAACTTTCCCATCCTTCCGCCGGTTCAACACTTCTCCCTGCCAGCCGCCGCCGCCCAGGGTTTCGTTGCGGATGGATTCCAACAAAACATGGTCATTCATCATCTCGTCTGTCCGGATCAGGTTGATATGTTTCCCGATGAGTTCATCCCGTGTATACCCGTAGGTTTTGATAAAAGCATTGTTCACAAAAAGGATCCGGTCGTTCAGATCAGTGACGGATACAGCCTCACTGATGCTTTTAATGGCATGTGCCAGCAGGTTGATTTCCTGCTCAGCCTGCTTCCGCTCGGAAATATCCCGGATGATAGCGATGGTGTTCCAATGTCCCCGCAGACGGACCGACGAAAAAGAGGCTTCAATAGGTATCTCCTTATGATCTTTTCGGGTAATGTTGATTTCAAATCCGCTGCCTAACATTTCATCCGGAAATTTTCCGTTAAAGGATTGTGTGTCGAATGTCTCTTTATATTTCTGTGGAACGACGGTATGAAAGAAATTTTTTCCCAGGATTTCATCGGCTGTATATCCAAATATTTTCTCAGCAGAAGGATTCCAGAAGACAATCCTGGCTTTGTGATCTACCATCACAATACCATCACTGGCCGAATCGGTGATGGCCCGGAGTTTTTCCTCACTCTCCCGGAGTTCCTCTTCCTTCTGTTTCTGATCTGTTATATCATCACGAATCGCCACATAATGGGTGATCTGGCCATCATTATCCCGAATAGGGGATATGGAGACCTTTTCCCAGAACAATGTCCCATCTTTTCGCCTGTTATGCAATTCCCCGTACCAGTTCTCACCCCGGATGATGGTTTTCCACATTTCCTGATACGTATCCTCCGGATTGACTCCGGATTTCAGGTAAGACATCTTTTTACCCAGAACGTCTTCTTTTGAATATCCGGTGACTTCTGTAAATCGGGGGTTCACATATTCTATGTCGCTATTGATGTCTGTGATGATGATGGAGGATGAACTCTGTTCCAGGGCCCTGGATAGTTTCAAAATTTCGTTGATGGCTTTTTTCTGCTCCGTAATATCCCGGATAACTGCAAAGGATGCCGGATTTTCTTCGTATTCAATAATGGAAACATTCACCTCAACATCGATCTCTTTTCCGTCTTTTTTCAGAAAGTAGGTTTCGTACCGGTCTGGGACTTTCTCACCCAGCTGGCGCTTTTCAAAGCGTTCCATCAATATTTCCAATCCCCGCCTGGAATAAATTTTCCGGTAGTTGATATTCTGAAGTTCTTCAGGTTCATACCCCAGGATTTCCGCAAAACGATTGTTATAAAAGATAAACTCCCCGTTCTGACTGATGACAATTCCATCATTGATACTTTCTACCAGAAGCCTGTATTTATCCTCGGTTTTTTGAATATTGATTCGGGCATTGAAATTCTGAATCGCTGCCCCGATAGTGCCAGCTACGACTTTCAGGGCCTCAATTTCCGCCGGTGCCCACTCCTTTTCCTTATGACAATCATCCAGACCAATAAATCCCCACCAGGTATTGTCAACTGAAATGGGTACCAAAACCAGGGATTGGATATCCTGTCCAACCAGAATGGCCTTTTCTGCTTCATTAAAATCACGGGCAATTTTATGATAAATTTTGTTTTGAGAAAGGTCTGTATATATGTCATCGTACACAGCATAGGGCATGTTCTGTAAAAGGTCGTTGTTTAACTGGGGAGCAACAGTTTCATGAGCCCACTCATATTTCTGGGACATGCAAAGTTCATTTTGGGGATTCAAAACATTTTTAAAAATATAACACCGGTCGGCTGAGGTAGCTTCTCCAATATGTTTCAGGCTCTCGTTTATGGCTTTGTCAATTTGATCACTCGATAAAAGCTGTTCAGCAACAACACCCACTGCTTCCAGGATTTGATTCCGCCTCTCCAGGATTTCACGATTCCGAATCCGTTCGGATATGTCCCGAAAAACCAGCATGATAAATTGTTCATTCTGAAGTGAGTAGCTGGAGTAGGATATTTCCACCGGGATGTGATCTTTGTTTTGGTTCAGGATGAAGGTTTCAACGACATGACTTTTCGTCTCCTCATCCCGGATGGTGTGCAGATCCAAATCCGGCAAAATGTCCTGATATTCTTTTTTTAGAAGTTCATTCTGTGTATAACCACTGATACGGATAGCCACTTTATTGATTTCAATAATATGCTTTTGTTCATCAATAATGATGATTCCGTCATGCGCCTTTTCAAAAAGAGAACGTAACCGGAGTTCACTACTTTCAAGCTTTTTTTCCAGGTTAATTTTGTAGAAAAACATCTCAATTGTTGCCTGAAGCTCACGCTCTTCAAATGGCTTGATTAAATAACCATAGGGCTCGGAAGCCTTGGCCATTTGAAGGGTATTTTCATCGGCATAAGCTGTCAGAAAAATGATGGGTGTGTTATATTTCCGGTGTATGATTTCTGCGGCTTCAGATCCACGCATCTCTCCCTCAAGGACTATATCCATGAGGATTAAATCCGGCAAGGTTTCACCGGCTTTTTTTATGGCTTTTTCTCCGCTGGATATAATATCAATCACTTCATATCCGAAACTCTCCAGGGTAACCCTGAGATCTTCAGCTATGATTCGTTCATCCTCAACAATCAGTATTCGTCTCTTTGTCATCGCATTATCCAATATTAAGGTTCAGAATGGCTTATGGGAATCTCATGTATGGGATGATTTCATGCCCTTTCAACAGGTCCAAAACCCGCTGTCTCACAAGACAACTGTTTTAAAAGCATATTTTACAATACTACTAATATCTGTCCAGTTTATCAAATGAATTATACGTTGTATCTTATCCATGTGATCTGTTACCTGGTCTGTGATTCTGCAAAAGATATGTCCATAATCCGGGACTAACACGGAAAGTCACCCTTTCGTCCGGATAACTGTGAAAAAAGCAGACACAGGGTTTAGGAAAATGACAATTTTTATTTGCATGATCTGCAGGTTTCTTCTTATATTTCTAAGCTTTTTGAAAATTGCCTTGTGCCACCATAGCTCAGCTGGTAGAGCGGCGGTTTTGTAAACCGTTGGTCGCTGGTTCGATTCCGGCTGGTGGCTCAGACAACGAAAGGGGTCAGTGGCCGAGCGGTCAATGGCAGCAGACTGTAAATCTGCCGGCGGAAGCCTACGGTGGTTCAAATCCATCCTGGCCCACTTTGCGGGTGTAGTTCAGTGGCAGAACATCAGCCTTCCAAGCTGATTACGTGAGTTCGATTCTCATCACCCGCTCCAGATCATTGAAAGAGGACTTGGGAGGATATGTTTTCAGACGTATCCGCTTGAACCAGAAATTGTACAATACGGGAATTTTTGAAGCCTGTCACTGTCTTTTCTGGTGACGGGCTTTTTTTTGCCCACGT
Organism: Fidelibacterota bacterium 46_43; assembly: GCA_001509335.1. GTDB lineage: Bacteria > Fidelibacterota > Fidelibacteria > Fidelibacterales > Fidelibacteraceae > Fidelibacter. Next base: position 199 of record LGGY01000208.1, on the reverse strand, counting down.
AGCACAGTCGGTAGTCGCGCTTCCTTGGTAAGGAAGAGGTCACCGGTTCAAGTCCGGTCGTGGGCTCAATGATTTTTGAACAAATTCAGCTGAGGAGTTATCATGGCAAAGAAAAAATTTGAAAGAACGAAGCCGCATGTAAACATCGGAACGATTGGTCATGTGGATCATGGCAAGACGACACTGACGGCAGCCATCA
>LGGY01000207.1 GCA_001509335.1 Fidelibacterota bacterium 46_43 | reverse complement strand
TGCCTCTTCATGGGTATGATAACGGGACTGTCCGGTGCTTCTCCTGTGGAATATTTTAAAGGATCCCCCGTTGTTCATGCCACAATCAGGAAATTTACCAACCCGGCATCCCTTGTTCCGACGGACCCTAACGGTTCATGGTACCGTTATGGGCTTACCAATATATCCGGTTCCATTCATCACCCCTTTGAACCTGACGCGGCGACGTTCCATACCATAACGGCGGCGGGATATAAAACACTGAAGGATAAAACACTTTTTTCCGGAACCTTTTCTTACCGGGAAAACCGGGAATATGACCGGCTTTTCCGTCACAACAGCACTCTCAACGGAGGGATTCCAATTTATCTGGCCGATTCCTCCGCCGGAGACTGGCACATGAGTGGTATTCAATGGACCCTGGAGATACAAAAGCCTCTGTCTGAATCACTATCCGGAGGACTGGGACTGACATACCTGGTGGATGAACAGATCAAGCAGAATTTCCCCAAACCGGGTGTTAAACGGAATGGATATGAACTGGCATCCGGACTTTTATATCATTCCGGAAAGCAGTCCCTGAGTCTTGCAGCCGCTTTTTTTGAATTCAAGGAAGAGATAGAAACCGTGAAATACAGTCTTGAACAGAATCTTTCACCGGTTTTTATGCTGTATCGAGGGTTTAATCAACCTGTTTATTACCGGGGTCAAACCAGTTATGAACGGCTCCAGACGCGTCGCGGAATTTCCGTATCCACCGGCATGGAAACCACATTTCCTCCCGGGTCGTCACTAAAGGGAGAAGTATCGGCGGAATGGAGCCGGGGTGAGGCTGAAGACGAAGGGACCGATGCCATTCCCCAGGGATCCTGGACGACCCGGCGGATCAACGGGTACTTTGCCTTTCAAATTCTCCCGAAATCTTTTATCTCTCCGGTGCTGTCAGCAGAAGGACAAACCGTGTTGTCTGAAGCTACGCATCCCGATTTTCCCATCACATTGTACGAGGGTATTCTGACGGAAATGACCGCCTTCGCAGGAATAACACTGGGTAAAGTATCTTTTTTAACTGCCGGTGTATGCCTGGAAGGTTTTGAAACATGGCGTGAAGATGCTTTTCATGGAAGAGGCCTCTACGGCAAACAGCTTATGATGGGACCGAAACTCCAGGTGCAAAAAGAACCGGCATCTGAATTCTCATCTGGTTTTTATGTGGCGGCCCTGAAGGAGATTTCAGGTGAATCCCGCCTGGAACAGAGGTTTTACACTATACCTCCGGCATTTTTGGAGGATGAACGCTGGGCAATGACGGCAGCGAACACACTCGTGAAAGCCGGCTCATCCATTGAAACAAACATTCTGCCTCGTCTTCGTGTCCGCCTAAATGCTTCCTATGCCTGGCGGGCGGATTGGGAGGATCACAATACCATCCACGCACGGCGGGATCAATTTCTTTTGAAGATAACACTCATTCCGAAGCATGAATAAAAGGAGAATCTGCTTTATGAAGCGTATAACCACAACCCTTGTGTTGCTGACCATCCTGATATCCGGATGCTCTCGCACCGCTGTAAAAAATGACAAGCTGACACCTGAAACCGGTGAAAAACCGGGCATTCTGGTGTTTATCGATGATAAAACCCATGAACTTGTTCGTGAGGAATTGACGGCTTACCTGGAAGCCCTCCGCTATGACGGGATGAAACCTACACTTTTTAGCAAAGCCTGGGAAAACCCCGGTGAAATCAAAGACAGTATCATCGCCATGATTGTGAGGGATCCGGCAACGGAAGGAGCTGTTTTTGTCGGCGATATTCCCATTCCCATGATCCGGGATGCCCAGCACCTTAGCTCAGCTTTTAAAATGGATCCGGTGCAGTTTAAGGATATGCAACGTTCGTCTATCGCCTCGGACCGTTTTTACGACGACCCGGATCTGCGTTTTGATTTTATCAGCCAGGATACCAGCGATTCCCGACTCTTTTACTACTCCCTGCGGGCCGATTCCCCCCAACGGATTGAAAAGGATATCTACAGTGGCCGGATTATATCACCCCGCCTTTCTGATGAAAAATATGAGGATATCGCCGCTTATCTGAAAAAGGCGGCTGATGCCAAATATGAAACCAACCCTCTGGATCATGCCATTACCTTTGCCGGTCACGGATACCACAGTGAATCCCTCAGCGCCTGGGAAGATCAGCTCTATATGCTGAAAGAACAGTTTCCCCAACTTTACCTTCCCGGAGCCTATCTGAAAAATTATTATCATACCATGAGCCAGGACCTGAAATCCATCCTTCTGGATGAATTGCAGCATCCTGATCTGGATCTGGCGGTTTTTCACTGTCATGGAGGATATGATACGCAATATCTTCTTGGACTTGAAACACCCCAAAGTCCAACTATGGCTGCAGAGTATATTCAACGCCATTTCAGAAGCAAAATCCGCACAGCCCGGGAGCGCTACGGCGAAGAAAAGGCTGAAGAATCCCGGAAGTACTATCAGGACAAGTATCATGTGAAAGACGAATGGTTTGAAGGACTCTATGATCCTGAATCCATCCGGGAGGATTCCCTGTATTATGCGGCAATGGACATCTACAGTTCTGATATAGAAAAAACCGATCCTATGGCACGGATGGTCGTTTTTGACGAGTGTTATAACGGGCAATTTTTTATGGAAAATTACATTTCGGGTACCTATATCATGGAAGAAGGGGCAACACTGGTGGGTGTGGCCAACACGGTCAACGTGAAACAGGATATCTGGCCCAACGAACTGATCGGTATGATCCCCCGGGGAGCCCGCGTCGGTCAGTGGCATCAGTTCAATACCTATCTTGAAAACCATGTGATCGGAGATCCCACCTTTCATTTTTCGAATCAATACCGGGAGACCGCATGGTGGGATGGGCTCCTAACCCATCACAAGAACAATGTTGAACTCTGGGAACAACTGCTTGAGTCTGAAGACCTGACACTACGGGGACTGGCGGTTCGGAAAGTCTTTGAACTGGAAGGAGCAGAAAGAAACGCTTTTCTTGTGCAGATCTTTCTGGAGGATCCCTCGGAAAATGTCCGCCTTCAGGCGTTGAAATGTCTGGCAATCCTCCGTACGCCTGAATTTTATGATCTTTTGGAAAAAGCAGCACAGGATCCATCCGAACTGATTCGCCGTATTTCCATGAACATGATGAGTGCTACGGGACAGGAACGTTATCTGCCGGTTCTGGCCGGAGCTGTGGAATCCGATGTTTCCAAACGGGTCCGTTTTGCTGCCCGGGGAGCCCTGGAAATTATCCTGGCAGATGAAGAGGAAAGTTGTTACACATATCGTGATGACATTAAAACCGACCACGAACTGGCACGTATCAACGAAACACTTCAAAGACTGGATCGCAGCTCCAATCGCCGCCTTTACGACGATTTGCTCAAATCTCTTGAAGATACAACACTTACAGACAAACAGAAAAACAGACAACTCCGGGTTTTCAGAAACTATCCGTTCCCCGAGGCAATTCCCGTATTGCTGAAATTTGGCACGTCATCTGAAGAAAGTGATTATATCCGGACCGTAGCCCTGGAAGCCCTGGGATGGTACCATCTGAATCCGGTGGCTCCTGCCGAAACGGAAGAGGCTCTTCTAAAATTATCCACAGATCCCCACACACCTGAAGCCATCCGGAAAGAAGCCCTGAAAAGCTACAACCGCCTGAAAGAAGGAGCTAATAATCCTATTACACCCTGAAAGGTCCCTTAATCCTGTCAGGAGTAAACCTTCAGGACATGGAAGTGAATTGCCCCCAATGGGACAAAAGATAATATGAGGAATAAGATGAAGCACAAACACATTGTATGGATACTCATACTTGTCACTGCAGGACTCCTGATTTCCTGTACTGATAAATCAGCCGTCAAAGACCCGGAGCAGATTCCCCTGGACGCCCCCATTCCCATCGATCCAAAAATATTAAAGGGAACTCTGGATAACGGCATGACATACTATATCCGGGAGCATAAAAAACCGGAAAACAGGGCGGAATTGCGCCTGGTTGTGAATGCCGGGGCTATCCTGGAGGATGATACCCAGAAAGGATTTGCCCATTTACTGGAACACCTTCATTTCAACGGTATGGCCGATTATCCCCACAACTCTCTAATCGATACCCTGGAACGCATTGGTATCCGCTTTGGCCATGACCTGAATGCTTATACCAGTTTTGACGAAACAGTGTATATCCTGGAGGTTCCCACGGATTCCCTGCCATTGTTGAAAATGGGTGTCAATATCCTTGAAAACTGGGCTTGCAAACTTTTGTTTGATTCCCTCGAGGTGGAAAAAGAGAAGGGCGTGGTCATTGAAGAATTCCGCTCCGGCCGATCCGCCAGGGCACGGATGTTTGACGAGCATATCAAGGTCTTGTTCAAAGGATCCAAATATGCAGATCGGCTGACCATCGGCGACACCCTTGTCATACGCAAAGCCCCCCATTCGGAAATTAAGCGCTATTATCATGAGTGGTACCGTCCGGACCTTATGGCTGTAGTAGCCGTTGGAGATTTTAAAGCAGATTCGATGCTGACATGGCTCCGTGATACGTTTGAACCTTTACCAAGGCCGGAAAACCCCCGGGAAAGGGAACTGTTTCAGGTCCCCGATAACAAAGAGCCCCTCTATTCCATTTGTACCGATAAAGAAGCCACCGTAGAGCGGGCCAGTATTTATTATAAGAAAAAACCCATTGTGAATGAAACAGCCGCCGATTACAGGCAGACGCTTGTTGAGAATCTCTATTTCCGCATGCTGAATGCCAGACTGGCTGAAATCAGCAGGAAACCCGATGCTCCCTTTGTCCGGGCCAGTTGTGGCAAAGGCAATTATGTACGGACAGTGGATGTTTTCGGTCTGAACGTCATTGCCAAACCCGGGCGGCTCCTGGAAAGTATCGAGGCCATCCTGACCGAAGCGGAGCGGGCCAGGCGGCACGGGTTTCTTGAATCAGAGCTGGAACG
>LGGY01000206.1 GCA_001509335.1 Fidelibacterota bacterium 46_43 | reverse complement strand
CTCTCGGCGGCTTCGAATTCATACCCTTCGTGCTCCAGCTCTTTCAACCGTTTGACTATCTCAGGAATCCGTTCTTTGTCCGAAGCCAGATCCAGTCCCAATTCGGAGCTTTTAAAAAGGATATTGCTTTTCCCTGCAAGATCCGAAATGAGCACACGGCGTTTATTCCCCACCTGTTCCGGCCGGATATGTTCGTATGAATCAGGTTTCCGCATGACGGCATTTACATGAATCCCTCCCTTATGGGCAAAGGCACTTTTGCCGGTAAACGGGGCGGTGTTATTCAGGATCAGGTTGGAGATTTCACTCACGTAATGGGAAAGTGCTGTCAGTTTGGGCATATTTGCATCGGGGATACAGCGATACCCGGCCTTGAGCTGAAGATTGGGGATAATGCTGCATAAATTGGCATTACCACACCTCTCTCCGTATCCGTTAATGGTTCCCTGTACATGAACAACACCATTCTGAACCGCAGCAATGCTGTTCGCTACCGCCAGTTCCGAATCATTGTGGGCATGAATACCGAGAGGGGATTGGACTGTTTCGCGGATTGATTTCACGATGGATGCCACATCACTTGTAAGGGTACCGCCATTGGTATCACAGAGGACGAGGACATCCGCCCCGGCAGTTTCGGCTGCTTTCAGGCAGTCTACGGCATATTCAGCATTATCCTTATATCCGTCGAAAAAGTGTTCCGCATCAAAAATAACCTCACGGCCGTGCTTTTTCAGGTAAGCCACACTCTCCCGGATCATATCCAGATTCTGTTTCCGGGTGACGCGCAGTGCCTGTTCAACATGATAGATCCAAGCCTTTCCGAAAATGGACACTGCCGGCGTTTCAGCCTCGAGCAGGGCTTTAATGTTGGGATCTTTTTCCACGGGATTCCTGGCGTGTTTGGTTGAACCGAAGGCCACGATCCGGGCCTGTTTAAAGGATTCTTTTTTTACCTTTTTAAAGAAGACCATGTCCTTTGGGTTTGAGCCGGGCCATCCGCCTTCAATATAGTGAATCCCGAAATCATCCAGTTTGCAGGCGATATGAATTTTATCGTCCACGGAAAAGGAGATGTTTTCACTTTGCGAACCATCCCTGAGGGTGGTGTCAAAAAGTTTCAGGGACTGATCAGTCATAATTATGAGTCCTTCTGTAACCAGGCCATCATTTTTCGCAGTTTTTTTCCCGTCTTTTCGATGAGCAGTCCGGCATGTTCCCTGCGTTTTTCCGTTAAGACTTTCCGGCCTGTCTGATTCTCCCGGATCCATTCTTCAGCAAAGGTGCCATCCTGGACCTCCCTGAGGATTTCTTTCATTTTATTTTGAACCGTCGCGTCAATCAACCGGGGACCACGGGTCATGCCACCGTATTCCGCCGTATCACTCACAGAGTAGTACATACCACTGATACCACCCTGATAAAAAAGGTCCACAATGAGTTTCATTTCATGCAGACATTCAAAATAGGCGATTTCTGGCTGGTAACCGGCATCCACCAGGGTTTGAAAACCGCTTTTGATCAGTTCGGTAATGCCACCGCAAAGGACAGCCTGTTCACCAAAAAGATCAGTTTCTGTTTCTTCTTTAAAGGTTGTTTCAATAATGCCCGCCCTTCCGGCACCGATACCGCTTGCATGGGCCAGAGCCAGCTTTTTTGCCTGTCCTGTAGCATCCTGGTAAATGGCGATCAGGGATGGCACACCGGCGCCGGCCCGGTACTGTGAGCGTACCAGATGACCGGGCCCCTTTGGAGCCACCATATACACATCTACATTTTCCGGCGGGACAATCTGATTGAAATGAATGTTGAAACCATGGGAAAAAACCAGTGCTTTCCCGGCTGTCATATTTTTTTCAATGGATTCATGATAGACTTTTTTCTGGATTTCATCCGGTAAAAGTATCTGCACAATATCTGCCTTAGCACTGGCCTCTTCAGCGGATACTGGTTTAAAACCATGTTTCAGGGCCAGTTTGTAATTATCCGACCCTTCAACATCCGATACTATCACCTGAAAACCGCTTTCCCGAAGATTTTGCGCCTGGGCGTGTCCCTGACTCCCATACCCGATGACAGCCACGATTTTTTCCTTCAGGACCTGTGTATCAATATCCCGGTCGTAATACATTTTAATCGCCATTTTTTTCTCCTTTTTTTGATTTTTGATATTCAGACATGGCAAATTCGCCGCTCCGGACATATTCCTTGATGCCGAAGGGACGGATAAGCTCGATAAAACGATCTATTTTCCGGGGATTTCCTGAGAGCTCCATGATGATATGATCCGTTTCGATATCAATGGCATGGGCATTGAAGTGACGAGCCAGCTCCAGAAGGTCTGTCCGGTTTTTTTGCTGCACTTCCAGCTTAAGAATGATGTATTCCCGGACGATGTAGTTGTCCTTATGGGATATGTCCACAACCCGGAGGGTGTCGATGAGTTTATTCAGCTGCTTGACAATCTGTTCAATGTGTTCGTCACTTTCCTGAACCACAAGGATGACTTTATAAATGTCAGGGTCTTCGGTAGGTGCACCGATGGCGCTTTCTATGTTATAACCCCGCTGAAAAAGGAGTCCGGAAATGCGGGCGAGCACACCGGGGCTGTTCATGACCGTGATGATAATTGTATGTTTTTCCACCATCATTCTTCTCCTGTGAGGATATCGGTAAGAGGTTTACCGGCTGAAACCATGGGATAGACATTTTCTTCCCGGCTCACCATGAATTCCATAAGCACCGGTCCCGGATCTTGAAGCCCTTTTTTCAGGGTCGAAACGACCTCACTCGGCTTGGAAGCTCTCAGGCCTTTCACACTGTTGGCTTCAGCTACTTTCACAAAGTCCGGAATATAATCCGATGGACAATGCTCATCCAGTCCCCGGCATTCTTGCGGACAATCCGGCCCCCGCTTCAGACAGACCTGTGAATATTTTTTATCCCAGAAGAGATCCTGCCATTGCCGGACCATCCCCAGGTAGGCGTTATTGATGACAATGATTTTTACCGGCAAACGATTAATGGCGCAGGTGGCCAGCTCCTGGATATTCATCTGGAGTCCTCCGTCACCGACGATACAGACAACCTGTTTATCCGGGTTTCCCAGAGCTGCTCCCAGGGCCGCCGGAAGTCCGAATCCCATGGTTCCCAATCCGCCTGAACTCAAGAAATGGCGAGGTTTACGGAAGTGGTGATACAGGGCAGTCCACATCTGATGTTGTCCCACATCCGTCACGACAATCGCTTCGGGATCGATCACTTGATTCAGTGCATCGATGACATATTGAGGGATAACCGGGCCCTGATCTTTTTGCTCATACCGTGTGGGGTATTTTTCCTTCCAGTATTCCGTCCGTTCGTTCCAGGCATCCTTCAAACGGGGCTTAACCCGTTCTGTCAATTCTGTCAGCACATGGGCAGCATCGCCTACGATGGGCAGGTGGGTTTTTACGTTTTTCCCGATTTCCGCAGCATCGATATCGATATGGGCGATTGTGGCCTGTTGTGCAAAGGTGTGGAGAGGACCGGTTACCCGGTCGTCAAAGCGGACACCCACCGCGATGAGGAGGTCACATTCGGTGAGTGCTTTATTGGCAGCAATGGCCCCATGCATACCGGGCATTCCCAGGAAACAGGGATGATCATAGGGGACGCTTCCCAGTCCCATCAGAGTAACCACTACGGGAATTTGTGTTTTATCCAGCAGTCCATGAAGGGCTTCTGTGGCACCGGAACTGATGATTCCCCCGCCGGTATAGAGGAGTGGCTTTTTTGCCCGCTCAATAGCCCTGGCCAGTTTTTCAATCTGCATGGGATTACCCTGAATGACGGGCTTATAGCCCGGCAGATGAATATTTTCAGGATAGACATAATTTTTTACTTTGGAATTCAACACATTCACAGGCAGATCAATGGAAACAGGTCCAGGACGGCCTGAACGGGCGATATAAAAAGCCTCTTTGATGGTTTTGGCCAGATCATTCACATCTTTGACCAGGTAATTGTGTTTGCAGATGGACCGGGTTAAGCCGACCATATCCGTCTCCTGAAATGCATCGGTTCCGATACTGTTGGTATGGACCTGCCCGCTCAGGATAACAAGGGGGATAGAATCCATTTTAGCTGTGGCAATGCCGGTGATGGTATTGGTTGCTCCAGGGCCGGACGTAACCATGCAGACACCTACTTTTCCGGTGGAACGGGCATAACCGTCTGCTGCATGGACTGCTCCCTGTTCATGCCGGGTCAGAAGGAATCGGATTTCCGGCGTTGAATAGAGAACATCGAAAATGGGTATCATCACACCCCCCGGATAACCGAAAACGATATTCACCCCTTCTTTCTTCAGGGCGTCTATGACGATTTCAGCACCTTTCATCATGACCTCGAGGTTTGATTATTTTGGATTTTTAAAACAGCGCCTTCACTGGCGGAACCTACCATTTGGGCATAACGGGCCAGTGTGCCGCTTTTTATCCGTGGTTCCGGATGGCTAAAAGATTTCTTACGGTCCGCCAGTTCTTCCGGACTCAGTCGTACTGATAGCTTACCTGCCGGGATATCGATGTCGATAATATCTCCATCCTTCAGTAATCCGATAGGCCCTCCGTCGGCTGCTTCCGGGGCGACATGACCGATGCAGGCTCCCCGGGTCCCGCCGGAAAAACGGCCGTCTGTAATCAGTGCCACCTTCTCTCCAAGTCCACGCCCCATGATTAAGGAGGTGGGGGAGAGCATCTCCTGCATGCCTGGACCGCCTTTTGGACCTTCATAACGGATCACCACCACATCGCCGGCCTGTACCTTTCCTTCAAATATCCCCCGGGAAGCTTCTTCCTGACTGTCGAAAATCACTGCTTTTCCTGTGAAGATGAGCATGGATTCCACTACTCCGGCAAATTTGACCACACTGCCTTCCGGTGCCAGATTTCCCTTCAGGATGGCCAGCCCGCCGGTTGGACTGTAAGCATCCTTTAAAGGATGTATGACAGCCGGATCGA
>LGGY01000205.1 GCA_001509335.1 Fidelibacterota bacterium 46_43 | reverse complement strand
GATTATTTGATGTCCACAGGTGTCGTAAAAGGCTAAAAGTTGTATCAAGTGGGAAGAAAATCCATCCATTTTATAGAAATCGAGTATTTTCAGTAGAGTTACAAATATAAATTGCAGGATCTGTACAATTTATTTGCGAGGGAGGCTGTAATATTCTTGCCAAATTTCTTTATATCGTTCAAGCTCAATTTCCCAGGTTTCATCGGTCCATCCGAGCGGTCTTTGAACAAGGTCGCGAACATGCTCTATATGATCCATACCACCTCTTGGAAGCAGTAATCCTAAACGGACGCGTCGTAGGAGCAAGTCGTCCAGGTGTACCACGGCTTCGTGCTCGGCTGCCCATGCCAATTCTGCCCAAAATGATGTCATGGGGTGAATTGGTTTCATGAAATTTGGATCAGCTTTTTGGAAAAATGAGTTAACATCTTGTCCCAAACGCCCCGCCATCATCAGCCAATCGGGGTCAGATGCTTGGTACCTGCTTGATGGTTTGGGATGGATAAAGCATGGGGCTTTGTGGTTGAACTTGGGATTGTTTGGCAGGCGATCGGAACAAAAATTCAACACATCCGCAGCCATCACCCTGAAAATGGTTAATTTTCCGCCTGCGATGGTCACAAGGCCGTTTTCTTCCCAGATCTTATGCGCCCTTGACTCTTTTGACGGTGTCTCTGCGTTTGTATTGATCACCGGTCGTAATCCGGAAAATGTTGAAATGATATCATTTTCTGATACAGGGTCACCCAGAAAGGCATGTTGGGTTGCCTCTATCAAGTAATCGAGTTCAGATTGTGAAATTCGGGTTTCATCATCAACTGCAGGGTGGTCGAGGTCGGTGGTGCCGATCATGGTGCGATTTTCCCAGGGGATAGCGAACATGGCACGGTTATCACGTGGATGGAGCATCGTGACGGCGGTATTTATCGGTAATTTTTCTCTGGAAAAGATAATATGACTTCCTCGTAATGGTCGTAATCTTGGCGAGCCGTCAATTTTTTCCCTGAGCGCATCTGACCAGGGGCCGGAAGCATTGATGACGACCTTAGCATGAAGCTCCAGCTGGGAGGGCTGCATCAAACCTGTTTCATCCTGAACCAGAACGCCTTCCACATCACCATGTTGAGATTTTAGGAAGCCTGTCACCCTGGCATAATTGAGTGCTGAACCGCCAAACCGGACACCATCCATGATGACACGCAGCACAAGCTGTGAATCGTCGACGAGTGCGTCAAAGTACTGAACGCCTCCCACAAGATTCTCCTGGTTAAGTGGGGGCAGTGATTTCACGGTCTGGGGTTTGTCCAGATGTCGATGCCGCCATTTGGGTGCCATCAAATCGTAAACGATCACACCCAGTTTCATCATCTTTGTCTCATGATCAAAATCTTCATAAGACGGAAAGATAAAGGCTAAGGGATCAACCAGCCCATCCGATTCCTTCAATAATCGTTGTCTTTCCTGTACAGATTCTCGGACGACATCATATTGTTGGTTTTTGAGGTAGCGGATGCCGCCGTGGACCAGTTTGGATGACCGGCTCGAGGTGCCGTAAGCAAAATCTTTCGCTTCCAGCAGCAAAACTTTCAAACCTTTTTGAGCAGCCATGTTAAAAATGCCAGCACCGGTGATTCCGCCGCCGATGACGATAATGTCCCAATTTTGTTCCAGGTCTGACCAGGTTTTTTCGCGCCAGGCTTTGTTGAGCATAGTTTCTCGCTTTTTCAGTTTATATCGATTAATTTCCCTGCGTTCATGATTTGTTCAGGGTCAACATTATTGATCAGGTCTTTGATCATTTGCATGCCTAGGGCGCCTTTTTCAGCGGCAAGGTAGTCTTTATGGTCGATGCCAACCCCGTGTTGATGTGTAATGGTCCCACCATGGGCGACAATGGTCTTGCTGGCTGATGTTTTGATCTTTTTCCAGCGTTCGAGGGTTTGGTGGGGGTCCTGAGCACGCCGGTACAGGTAGGTGATGTATAAAGATCCTCCATTGGTATAGATATGGGAGATGTGGCTGAAAACCAGGACGGGTTCATTTTCATCCTCAAGCCCATGCTCAATCGCATTCAAGACATCTTTTCGTGTTTCCTTTATCTTGTCCCATGGAAGGGCGGTTTCGAGGGTGTCGAGTGCATAACCCAGGTTCCACAATGTATTTCTTAGATAGGGTGTTAAGAACCGCTTCTCCATCCATGCTTCACCGAGATAAAACTTGACCATTATCCCATGATGACTGCGCACAATATGGGCAAGCTGACGATCTGCCAGTTGATTCGTTGCATGATCGCCGGTCAGGCCGTAAATCAACATGCAGCGATCATTACCCTGACCAAATAAGCGCAATCCCTTTTTAGCAAGATTGACTAATTTCTCTTCTCCCGACAACTGGAAGGTCGTTTCGGTTTCCATGGCATCACTCAAACGCAGCATGGAAAGCTGTAATTCCGCCTGGGCAATTTCTCGCACAGCCTGGGCACCAATCTCAAAATCCGGGAAGAAGGCAGCATAAAAATGCTCTTCAGCCGGTAAGCGGCGGATGCGCATAGTCGCCGATGTGAGGATCCCAAGCCTTGCCTCAGAGCCCAATAGGATATGCCGTAAATCTGGCCCGGCAGCAGATTTGGGCACCCTGGGGAGGATCAGGGGACCGGAAGGCGTTTCCGTATGACCTGATACGAACAGCGGTTCAATGCGACCATAATGGTAGGATTGCTGTCCGACAGAGCGCGTGACGATCCAGCCGCCTAATGTGGAGTATTCCCAGGATTGTGGAAAATGCCCTAAGATGTACCCGCGTTTTTTAAGCTGTTCTTCAAGCTGTGGACCGCTGACACCTGCACCGAAGGTGGCTTCCAGACTTTCTTCATTTAATTCTCGAAGCTGGTTAAGGTGTTTCAAATCAACACTTAATGTTGGCAGCCCTTCCCCCGGAGGTGTCAGGTGCCCAACCACCGAGGAGCCACCACCATAGGGGACCAGGTTTACCTGGTTTTTTGACGCATATTTTATGAGTTCTCGAACATCTTCATTGGATTTTGGATAAGCAACCCCATCTGGAAAGGTGTCGACAAGACCGTCACATATATCGACCCAATCATTCAGGGACTGCCCGCGCGCATGGCGTAAACGATCCTCCGATTCTGTCAATATGAGACTATGCGCGGGTAGTTGTGCATCAGGAACTTTCTTTAATAAATCCTTGATAGGAATGTTATTGAGGTGAAGCGGCTTTCCTACAACTTTTTCGAGATAGTCTCTGGCGGGTTCAGGGACGGGATAATCCGTCTCCTTGTTTCCCCAACCTTGTATTCTTTTCATGGTTCCTCCATATGACATGTTTATCCTGAATTTGTTTGCTGCCAAAAAAAGATGCTGTCTCGCATGACTTCTTCGGTGAGTATTTTTACAAGGTCCGGATCCTTTTTCTCTGCTGCCTCTGCAAATTCCTGGTAGTAAGTCAACGAACGTTGACGCGCTTCGGGGATGGAGAAATATAGAGGTGCCAATTTGAGATAGAGATCTCCAAAACTGTTCAAAATCATCACAAATACCGGATTGCCGCTTAGAAGGGATAAGCGGTGATGCAATTCCCAATCGAAGTAAGAGAAGGCTTCTGGCGAATCTTTTAGGTCGTCTTTGCCTTTCAAATAATCCATCACTTCATCGGGTGCATTTTTCACTGCTAAGGATGCGTACATCGGCGCCATCGCCAGGCGAACTTCCAGCAGGTCCGGGACAAATTGGTTCGAGAGTGAATCCTGGTGTTCTGCTAGGGAATTGAGCACCCCTAGGCGACCTTCTTTCCAATAATCCTTCACGCGGGTTGGTTTTCCCTGGTGAATCTCAAGCCATCCGTCCCTCGCTAAACGCTGCAGGGCTTCCCGAAGCGTTGGCCGAGTCACGCCCAGGAGATCCGAAAGCTCCCGCTCCCCTGGGAGATAGGTGTTGATAGAGAAGGTGCCGTACAGAATAGCATCAATCAATCGCGTTTCGGTGACTTCTGCAGGCTTTGGAATAGGATCCCATGAAGGGTCTTCGTTTGCATTATTCTGGTAAGTGGTCATACCAGTATGATAAATGAAAAATACGAATATTACAAGAGAGAGATATAGCTGGTAGTTGGTAGCTGGTAATTTGTAGGTGATAGCTGATAGGTGATAGCCAGTAGGATGCAAGGTAGGTTGTTGCTGCCCGCCTGAAGCGCAAAGAACACCTTGATTTCAGTAGAAGTGAGACATGAAGGTTAACCCAAAAATTTGTCAATGAAAATATCATGGAGGGAGGGGCTTTAGCCCGAGAAGCTTGTGAGTGATAGTCCAATTGATAATCGAAAAAACATTTGGATCAATCATCATTATTAAGTGGTTATTCTATTCAAAAAATCGGTTTGAACCCTCATGCCCTTCGGGCTCAGGGCAGGTGACTCACGCCATTTTCCCCTACATCAGTTTTAGGGTGTGCCCTGGTTGTTTGTCCTCATGAGGCATGAGTTTCGGTTCAACCCATGGGACTTTTACTGGAGAAACTCGAGACGATACTTACTTGCCAAAGGGAATAAAGGCGGCTATAATAAAGCTCACAAATCGGGGCGTGGCGCAGTCCGGCTAGCGCGCTTGCATGGGGTGTAAGAGGCCCTGGGTTCGAATCCCAGCGCCCCGACTTCATAAACCGCTTACTAAGCTTGTAAGCGGTTTTTATGTTAATCATCAGCATCTTTTTTTCCTTGTTCAAATGTTTTCCAATTAATTTGTAACAATATCAAGATATTTTCGTCCTATGAGTGAAATAGCTGTTGGCTGTAAGTTATTTAAAAGAAATAGAAAAATTTCTTAGTGCACAATATTAACAGCGTTGTCAATTACGAGCAACGAAATACAATCTGATACCAGGAGAAAAAATAAAAAAGGTTCCTCGCTGTTTTATGTGGGTAAGCCATAATCTAGATTTCCGGCGATAAGGTAAGCCATAGTGATCAAATTGCGGTTGGTACGGTAACCACGCGC
>LGGY01000204.1 GCA_001509335.1 Fidelibacterota bacterium 46_43 | reverse complement strand
TCTGCATGGGATCGGGATAGCGGTTGAGTTGTGTTCCGTCATCCCAAGGGGATTCATTGGCGTCCAGATAAAGGTCTGCCTTTCCTCTGAATTCATCCCGGGCTGAAGAATAGGGCTTGAATGTGAGGATATTTTTCCGGATGATCTTATCCATTGGTAATTCCTTTAAGTTTTTTCAGCCGGATCCGGACTGCTTCCGCGTGGGCTTTAAGTTCTTCCGCTTCGGCCATGGTGACAACTCTTGGACCCAGTTCACGGAGTCCTTCTTCAGTCATGGTCTGGGTTGTCATGGTTTTCATAAAGGTTTTAACGGTCACACCGCCTGTATTGGCTGCATTTCCCAATGTGGGCAGGGTGTGATTTGTCCCGGAAGCATAATCTCCGGCGGATTCCGGTGTCCACGGACCCACAAAGACGGATCCGGCATTTGTCACCTGTTCAGAAACCATCTCGGCATTACATGTCTGGATAATCAGGTGTTCCGGGGCATAGAGATTGGTGATAGTTACCGCATCCTCCAGACTTGGAACATAGATCAGAAAACTCTTTTCCAGAGATTGCTTGGCCATGTTTCTGCGTGGCAGTTCGTTCAACTGAAGTGTGATTTCCGGGATCAGTTCGTTAAAAATTCGTTTCGATGTGGTTACCGCCAGTACCTGGCTGTCAAAACCATGTTCTGCCTGGGAAAGACAATCTGCCGCCACACATTCAAGATCGGCCGAATCATCGGCGAGAATGGCCACTTCTGAAGGTCCGGCCGGCAGATCGATGCCTGTCCCGTTGAGATAAGCTACCTGTTTGGCTAGGGTGACCCAGGCATTTCCCGGTCCGGCAATCTTATCTACCCGGGGGATGGATTCGGTCCCATATGTCATGGCGGCTACGGCCTGTGCACCACCTGCCAGAAATACTGTGTTAATCCCCAGATAAGCCAGGGTGTATCCGATCACCGGATTGACTGAACCGACGTTATCCGGTGGTGTACAACAGACAATTTTTTTACATCCGGCCAATTGTGCGGGGATCACCAGCATCAACACACTGGAAAAAAGAGGCGCTGTGCCACCTGGAATATAGATTCCTGCCGTTTCAACAGGCAGATATCGCAATCCGCAGGATATACCGGGACGGACTTCCAGTGTATAGTTTTCATTTTTACCTGGAACCTGTTTTTTATGAAAGGTCTGGATATTTTCTGCAGCCCAGGTAATAGCTTCTTTCAGTGTGTCATCCACCTGGAATTCAAAATGTTCCATGCGAATGGGGATGGACAGATGGGATATATCTACACCGTCGAAGGTTCGCGTGTAAGACTTCACAGCTTCATCGCCGTTCCGTTTCACAGTTTCAAAGATTGCTATGGTTTTCTTCAGCATCTCCTCGTCGGGTGTGCTTTTCCGGTCGAAAAGACGTTTGACGTAATCCAGGCCGGGTTGATTGAGTTTTTGCACTGAATTTCCTCCTCAGCGAACCATTTTTTCTATAGGAATGACCAGAATACCTTCGGCTCCGGTCTTTTTTAACTGCTCGATGTTCTCCCAGAAGTCGTCTTCACTGATTACGGAATGAACCGAGCACCAGCCTTCCCGGGCCAGGGGAATGACACTGGGACTCTTCATTCCGGGGATGATTGCTGTAATTTCATCCAGCTTATCCTTTTGGACATTCAGGAGGATATACTTGTTCTGTTCCGCTTCCCGGACGGCTTTGATACGGAAAATGAGCTGATCCAGAATTTTTTGTTTTTCAGGTCCAAGCTCTTTACCTGCCAGGATGGCTTCCGATGTCATCACGGTTATTACTTCTTTCAGTCCATTGCTTAAAAGCGTGCTGCCACTGCTTACAATGTCGAAAATAGCATCTGCCAGTCCGATACCGGGACTGATTTCCACCGAACCGCTGATTTCATAGATGGAAGCGCGGATATTTTGTGAATCCAGATAATCTTTCAGAATTCCGGGATAAGATGTGGCGATACTGAATCCGTTCAGCTCTTCCGGTTTGGAAACAGACATATTTTTGGGTACAGCAATGGAAAGGCGGCAGCGGGCAAAGCCCAGTTTTTTGATAATTTTCAGGTCTTTCTTTTTTTCCCGGATTACATTTTCGCCTACAATACCAATATCCGCGGCGCCGTCATTGATACATTCAGGGATGTCGTCATCCCGTAGATATAGGACCCGCAGGGGAAAATTATCCGAATCAGCTATGAGTCCTTCTTTGCCTCCGTTCATCAGACGGATACCACAATCTTTCAGCAGGGACATGGTACTGTCATGGAGTCTTCCTTTTTTCTGAATCGCAAGGGTTAGCATTTTTCTCCTTTAATTTGTTGCTATAATCAAAAAAGCCCGACTCTGAGGAATCGGGCTTAGAAAATTTATGGGATATACACAAGACCTACCCGGCTCCTCCAACGGATGTGTGAAAATGATGATGATGGTGATGTCTGCGTGTATTCTTCATTTCGTTGGAATCTAAAGCAAATTGGCGATGAAATGCAAATGAAAAACGTTGAAAATAGTCGGCAGTGGACAGTCGGCAGTTGGTGATTTGATTGAATAGATTGAATAGATTGATTTGGTTGAAACACCAGCAGCGCAGCGACGCCAACTTCTAACTTCTTTATAACTTGATTTATCGTACGATTATTCGTATTCTATACAGGAGGATAAACAATGCGATATCAAATTACAGCCAATGAGCTTAAGACAAAAGGTGTCTCGGTGATAGAGAAAGCCACGTCTGAGCATACCGAAGCAGTTATAACCGTCCGTGGCAAAGAAAAATTCGTTGTCATACCTATTGAAGCATACAATCAATTACGGAAATATGAACTTGACGGTGCAATTCGTGAAAGTCTGAATGATATGGAAGAAGGACGGATTTATCCAGATAATATCGAAGAGCATATTAAAAGAATCACCGATGTATAAACTGATATTTACCGAGAGTTATACCCGTCGCGCCCGAAAATTCATACGAAAACATCCGGAATTGA
Source organism: Fidelibacterota bacterium 46_43 (assembly GCA_001509335.1). Classification (GTDB taxonomy): domain Bacteria; phylum Fidelibacterota; class Fidelibacteria; order Fidelibacterales; family Fidelibacteraceae; genus Fidelibacter. The sequence continues at coordinate 2,012 of LGGY01000204.1, read as the reverse complement.
CAGATCAGTATCAGAAGACTTTACAATTATTGGAAATCAATCCTGCACATCCCTCTTTACGATTGCATAAAATCCACGGAAAATTTACGGACATCTACAGTGTATCCGTAAACATCACATATCGAATAATCATAGAATACATCATTCAGGAATCCACTATCATTCCGGTTGATATTGGAACTCATGATGAGGTGTATTGACAGTCGGCAGTTGACAGTCGACAGCAGATTGATTCGATTGATTTGATTGATTAGATTGGTTTGATTGACTCGATGGACGCCCCAGGAGCGCAGCGACGCCAACTTCTAACTTCCAACTTCCAGCTTCTATCTTCTTTAAGATGGTTGACTTTCGACTTAAAATTGATTACCGTAAAATAAATGATGAAAATTTTCATAAAACTGATATGCTACATTGTTTTAACAGGAAATTTTATGGGTTGTCAACAGAATACTCATGCAGACTCAATTATTAAAGGCATCAAATTCTATCCGGAACACAGCCGGTGTGCCGATGCGGAAACATGTGCACGTTCCATTCATGAAGCCGGTTTCAATTCGGTATTTATGCCGGTCTTGGAAAAGGATTTGTCAGATGCGGCTGAATTCGATCTTTATGCATTCCGCCATGAACTGCAAAAGCGGGATATCCGCTTTACAGCCGTTGTACAGGTTTTCTATGATCCGGTAAAGTGGGATGAACATCCTGAGTGGCGGGCACTGGATCAAAACAGGGATGATTCTCCTCAGTCATGGCAGAAAATGATCTCACCAGCCTGTGTGGATTTCAGAAAGCTCAAACTGGATCACATCAACCGGATTATCCGGGAATTGAATCCCGATATGCTGGCCCTGGATTTTATCCGCTATCCCGTTTTCTGGGAAAATGTACATGTGGATTCACTCCATACAATCACACGAAGATATGATTATAATTCATTGTCAATCAGCATGTTTAAGAATTCATTCAAAGTTGGTTCCCACCTATCAGGGTTACCGGAAAATCTCCCATCCCCGGAATGGGAATCCTTTAAAACCCATCAAATTACATCTTTTGTCCGGGATGTCCGGGCACAGGTCAAAGATATCCCCCTGATACTTCATATTCTTCCCTGGCTGGAAAAAGAGCAGGAGTACTATCTTACATCTACGGCAGGTCAGGATGTGGATTCTCTGGCTCTCTATGCAGATTTCCTTTCTCCCATGCTATATCCGATGGTACCGGGATTATCACCTGAAAGAATCCGAAAAATGGTGATGGATTTTACTACACGACATCCGGATATTTACTTACTCCCCTCTTTTCATTTTTCTGATACACTCTCCCAATCCCTCCTTAAAGAGGATATTTTCAACGGGCATGTGTTATTTCACTGGGAACTTGCTGAAAAATCACAGGGGTTATTTTTTAAATGAATAATCATATTATTTCGGGGAAAGATCTCAAACCCGAAGAAACGATTCGGAGAATTCAACATACGCTGATCTCAGAAGGATTTTGTCCTGAAATTGTCTCAGAGAAAAATAACGGCGGACTTTTTTCTATTTTGATCGCTGATAAGCATTCTGAACGCTTCATGGCCAATGGGAAAGGCATCAGCCGTGAACTGGCCCTCGCCAGCGCCTATGGTGAATTCATGGAACGATTCATGACCCGCTTTTATTTTTATGATTTATGGCTTACGAAAGACGGTCCCCTCCCATGGGTTTATGATAAAAACGAAATCTGGACATCCAAACCGGAACCCCTGTTAAAAAACCTGAAAAAGTTCTATCCAAAGACTATTCTACAAACAAAATCCTGTTATGACATCAATCAATCACCCAGGGGAGAGCCATATTGCTTTCTTCCCTTTCACAGCCGGCACGGAGAACGGGTATTTCTTCCGGTTTCTTTTTGGCGTGAACTTTACACATCTAACGGACTTGCATACGGAAATAATATTCATGAAGCCCGGGTTCAGGCATTATGTGAAATTATTGAACGGCATGTCAAATATCGGGTTATCGGAG
>LGGY01000050.1 GCA_001509335.1 Fidelibacterota bacterium 46_43 | reverse complement strand
CCTGGAAGGATTTAAACATCCAGAACCCGGATATAGACTTATTAACTGACCATGTATTTGCTTTAAACCAGAACCGGAAAGGTTTTGTCCAGGGACCCCATCCCATGACCCGTGACGATGTAAAAACTATCTATTCCATGTTCTGATGACACATTTAAGGGATTTAATTCCAGGGGGAAACCTTGTATATTTTCATGGCATTTTTTATGGGTGATTCATGCACAAACAAGGTATCAGACTTCTTTTTCTTCTCTTGATAGTTAGCGGAATACTGCGAGCCGGGCAGACAACATTAGGACTCGTCCTTAGTGGAGGTGGTGCCAGGGGATTAGCCCATATCGGAGTTATTAAGGTCTTGGAGAAAGAAGGCATCCGGCCGGATATCATCACGGGAACCAGTATGGGCAGCATTGTAGGCGGACTCTATGCCATGGGGTATGATGCTGACGCCCTGGAGCGCATTGCCCGTGAAATGGATTGGGAACTCATGTTTTCAGACCGGATTTCCCGAAAAAATATTGCCATTGAGGAAAAAGAGGATGCAGAAAAATTCATCGCTTCTTTTCCGTTGAAAGAGGGAAAAGTCACCTTGCCGTTGGGACTCATTGCCGGACACAATATTTCCAACAAACTTTCCAATCTCACATTACCTGTTCACCATATCAAGGATTTCAGTGAACTCCCCATTCCCTACCGTTGTGTTGCCACGGATATTGAAACCGGTGAAGCCGTTGTACTAAAAGATGGCTATCTTGCCGATGCCCTCCGGGCCAGTATGGCAGTCCCTTCGATCTTTACCCCGGTGGAAATTGACGGCAGACTTTTAGTAGACGGTGGTGTTGTGCGAAATCTTCCTGTTTCCGATGCCCTGGAAATGGGTGCAGATGTCACCATCGCCGTGGATGTGGCCACCCCTCTGTTTGACAGGTCCCAGCTCACTTCTGCCCTGCTTATCATGGGACAAACTGCCCTTTTTCAAAGCAATGCCAGCAATCTTGTAGAACAAAAAAAGGCAGATATCCTCATTGTACCGGAAATTGGGAACCTGACGGCAGCAAATTTTACCAATGCAGCTGTAGATTCCCTGATCCGGATTGGGGAAAAAGCTGCTTTAGAAGCCTTGCCCCGGATAAAAGGACTGATGGATTCTCTGAATATCCGGCAGAAAGAGGGAGTCCGCTTTATCCCCACTACACAAATTGAGCGCCTCCACATACGTGAATTATCCCTGGTGGGACTTAAAAATGTGTCTGAAGAAGTCATCCTGAGCAAACTAAACATTTTTCCGCCACAGTGGATCACACCGGAGGAGTTAAAAAACGCCATAGACCGGGTATATGGCAGCCAGTTTTTTGAGCAGGTAAATTATAAGCTGGAACCTATGAGTACCGGCGGTGTCCGCTTAATCGTCAGAGTCATTGAAAATTCATCAAACTTTCTGAAAGTGGGTGTCCACTACGATGACCACCTGAAATCTCTGCTGCTGCTGAATCTGACCTTTCGGAATATTCTCATCGACGGATCCAAATTTTCGACGGATCTTATGCTGGGCGGGAATCCGGCTTTGACAAGCAATCTCTTTTACTACACTTCCTGGAAATACGCCCCGGGAGTGGGAATGCGCATTCAGCTTCAGAATTTTACAACCTATCTTTATGAAAATCACAACCGGACCCAGGAACTTGATCTCCGGTACGCGTCTGTAGCCATGATGCTTCACTCCAGTCCGGCTGACAATATGTATATCCACCTGGGGCTCCAGAATGAGCTGACCCGTTTCAAAACAATCATCGGTTCATATCCTGAATCAACATTCAACATTCCTTTTGCTTTTTTTCACTTGCATCATGATTCCTACGACAACCGTTTTTTCCCCGAAGAAGGCGTGTATGCCGATTTGCTTATCCGGCAGATTACCGGATCGGTCTATTCAAGTCATTCGGACTTTAAATACAACCCTTATTCCACTCTTACAGTGCGCGTTGACAAAGCCATTCCCCTGAATAAAAATGCCGTGATCGTCCGTTCGCTCAATTTTGGTTTTTCCGACACAAAAAACATCCCGGATTTGCACAAGTTTTATATGGGCGGATCAGGTGTTCAAAGTTTAAACTTTATCCCCCTCTTTGGATACCAGGTGATGGAATTGACGGGGACTCAGCTTTCTGCTTTCTCATTTTCCCTTCGGAACAGACTATCCAAAAATAATTACTTTTTCACCACCCTGAACGGCGGAATGGTTGCTGATGAAATATCCCAACTGATTAAATTCGGCAAATACCATTACGGAATGGGATTATCCTATGGTTACAACAGTCCCATCGGTCCGATCAAGCTCACCGCAGGCAAGAATTTCAACCGGTCGGATATTATCACACATATTAGTATTGGATATCCTTTTTAGAGTTGAGAGTTATGAGTGGAGAACCGTAGCGACAGGGCAAGCCCTGTTTCTGAGTTGGAGTTATGTGTTGTGAGTTACGTGTCCTGCTGTTGAATTATTTGTTATTAAAATTTTGATTTATATGGGATAAGTTTCAGTCAGGTTGAAGATGTGTTAACAAGAGATTTTAAGTGCTCAATTTCCTGTGGGGTCAGTTTTTTCCATTTTCCTTCGGCAAGATCATCCACCCGGATTCCGGCGAATTCAAAACGGTGCAAACGGATGACCTGGGTTCCAAAATAGCGAAAGATGCGCTTGATTTCCCGTTTTTTACCTTCCCTGAGCACTACAAGATAATGGGTTTTTTTACTGTTTTGAGGATGGGCATCCCCCTTTACCCGGTCACCGTTTTCAAGGATAATGCCTTTGGACAGTTCTGTTTCAGGATCTCCGCTGTTGGGAGGCCATTTTAACCACACGTCATATTTTTTTTCCACCTCATGCCTGGGATGGGTCAGCTTGTGGAGCAAATCTCCGTCATCCGTCATGAGAAGCACACCTGTTGTATCCACATCCAGGCGCCCTACCGGGCGTACATCCAGAATCCGGGGCACCAGGTCCATTACGGTACGGCTGTAGTGTGGGTCTTTCCGGCTGGTGATATATCCGGCCGGTTTGTGAAGTTTGATGTATGTATACACCTTCTTCAACTCCACCTGTTCACCATCCACCATCACACAATCTTTCTCAGGATCTATATCGGCCCCCGGTTCTTTAATCACCGATTTGTTTACAGTCACCCGTCCCTGAAAAACCAGGTCATCACACTTCCGCCGGGATCCGGCACCGCTGTGGGCTAAAAACTTATTCAGTCTCATGGTTCATCCTTTATTATGTATCCGGATCAGATTCTTCACCATCGTCACTATCATTTTCTTCCGGGACATTGATCATTTCATCGGGGACATCCTCCCGGTAGGCATAATCACCGGAATGGGCATGAAGAATTTCCTTCAACTCTTTGAGTCTGGGCAGATCCGATGTGGAGTTGAGTCCGAAATACCGGAGAAATTCCTGCGTGACCCCATACAGTAAGGGCCGTCCTGGTGCATCGCTCCGCCCCTGTACCGCAATCAAATCCCTTTCCAGCAGGGTGCTGATAACCCCTTCTGAATTGACTCCCCGGATGGCATCAATATCCGGCCGGCTTACAGGCTGTTTATAGGCAACGATTGCCAGAGTTTCCAATGCAGCGTAGGACAGACGGATCCTGCCGGAGCGGTTCAGAAAGCGACGGATATATCCTTCATAGTCTTTTTTCGTAACCAACTGATATCCCCCGGCAACGCCTTTGATAAGAAAACTGTGTCCGTGTTCTTCATAGAGAGTATTCAGATAATCTACAGCCTCTGCCAAATCAATCTGGTGACCGTCATCCAGGCATTCATTCAGTCTGGACTGAGTCACCGGTGTTTCAGATGCAATAAGCAGTGCTTCCACAATACGGGCATTCAATTCTGTCATATCCATACTTGTCAAGACTCCACTTTTTCAAGGATAAAATCGTCAAAAATACCTTCCTGATATACCCGGATCTGTTGGGTACGGATCATTTCAAGGATAGCCAGAAAAGTCACGATTAACACAATTCGTTTCTGAATTCCTCCGGCCAATTCGGAAAAACGGATTTTGGATTTTTTAATAAAATGGCTGTAAATATACGCTGTCTGCTCTTTGATACTCACTTCCAGTTTATTGACCTGGTGTTCGGCTGGCCCTTCAGGCAGACGATCCAGCACTTTTTTAAAGGCAGCCAGGATATCAAAAAGGGTTACTTTTTGCAGCACTTCCTCCGCCTCGACGGAAGTATCTATATGGCTCAGATCCGGTCTCCGTGGAAAATGTCCGATGGATTGCCCCTCAAGCTGGCGTAATTCTTCGCCCAATTCTTTAAATTGTTGATATTCAACGAGTTTTCGGACAAGCTCAGAACGGGGATCTTCCACATCTTCATCTTCGGGGCTGGAAAACCGGGGTAAAAGCATCCGTGCCTTAATTTGCATCAGGGTGCTGGCCATGGCAATAAATTCGCCGGCAATCCGCAGATTCAGGGTCTGCATTAAATCCAGATATTCCAGATACTCCCGGGTGATCCTGGCAATGGGAATATCATAAATATTGATTTCATCCCGCTTGATGAAATAGAGCAAGAGGTCCATGGGACCTTCGAAGACATCCAGTTCGATATTGTAATTTTCCGGGGACATTCAGGACTCACAAATAAAAGGTATTCACGCCGATGGCTTTCCGTACCCGGGCTACGGTGCGGGAAGCAACCTGCCGGGCTTTATCCGATCCCTCTTTCAGGATCCGGTCTATCTCATCCTTGTTTTCCATAATGGAGAAATACTTTTCCCGCATGGGCTTCAGGTATGCATTCATCACTTCAAAGAGTTCCTGTTTTGCTTCACCCCATCCCATACCACCGGCCCGGTAACGCGCGGCCAGTTTTTCCTGCTGCTCCGGTGTGGCAAAAAGCTTATACAAGGCAAAAATGCTGCATGAATCAGGATCTTTCGGCTCCTCAATCCCCTGGGAATTGGTGACGATTTTCATAACCGTTTTCCGGAGCTTTTT
>LGGY01000049.1 GCA_001509335.1 Fidelibacterota bacterium 46_43 | reverse complement strand
CATACAATATGAAATATCCGCCAACAGCTTCTTTCAGACCAACACATCCGGTGCCGAACAGCTATATTCCCTTGTGGAAGACTTTGCCGAGCTGACGGGGCAGGAAACCGTATGGGATCTCTATTGCGGAACCGGCACTATTGCCCTCTATTTATCCCAAAAAGCAAAGCAGGTTTTAGGTTTTGAAATGATCCGGGATGCCGTACAAAACGCCCGGCAAAATGCAAAAAAAAATGATATATCCAACTGTCACTTCTTTGAAGCCAATCTGGATACATTTTTTCAAAAAAATCCGGACCTGATTCAATCCTTGCCGGGACCTGACCTTGCGGTCGTAGATCCTCCACGGGCTGGGTTACATCCCGATTTCATCCAACAGCTGATTCACCTGGCCCCACCGAAAATTGTCTATGTCTCATGTAATCCGGCAACACAGGCACGAGATGCAGCATTGCTTGTGGAAAACGGCTATTCTCTGGTTAAAATTCAACCGGTAGATATGTTTCCCCATACACCTCATATCGAATCCGTGGCACTGCTGACAAAAACATGATGGCAAAATAAGTTGATTGTTCAAAACATCACCGTTTGTTAATTTTAATCCATCAACTAAACGGAGAATTTCCCATGAAACGCATTTTCTGGGGCTTTATGCTTGTTTTATGTATCCATGTTCCCGGTATGGCTGCCGCCAACCTGATCATTCGATGTGATGATATCGGCATGAACCATTCCGTTAACCTGGCTGTCAGGGAGCTTTTGGATACCGGCCTACCAATTAACTGCTCTGTCATGTTCCCTTGTGGATGGTATCTGGAAGGTATCCATATCTTAAAAGAATACGACAATGTCAGTGTGGGCGTCCACCTGACATTGAACAGTGAATGGCAGGAATACAAGTGGGGACCTGTTGCGGGGCAGGGAAGTGTACCGGGTCTGGTGGATTCCAACGGATTTTTCTTTCCAACCCGGGCGCTTTTTGAAGCCAACAAACCGGACCTGGCAGAAGTGGAAAAAGAACTTCGGGCTCAGCTGGACCGGGCCATGAGTTCGGGGATTGACATCTCCTATATGGATTATCACATGGGCACCGCCGCCTCCACGCCAGAATACCAGGAGCTGCTTATGAAACTTGCCAAAGAATACAATATTGGCATTTCCCGGTTCTATGGCGAAAAAACCATGTCAAGTGTGTATGCAGTAGACATCCACCATAAGACCGATTCTCTGGTCACATATATAAAAAATCTGCCCGATACCGGTACCTATTTACTTGTTTGTCATATTGGAAAAACGACTCCTGAAATGAATGCCCTGACGGATACACACCTCTGGGGATTAAAAGAAATGAGCCGGCACCGCCAGGCCGAACTGGACGCCCTGAAATCCGAAGCCTTTCAATCCCTTCTGAAAAAGAAGAAGTTGAATATTCTGATATACGATCAACTTCTGGAAGAGAAGGGTGTTGAAGCGTTGGAGAATCCTTTTTAACGTTGAGACGTTCAGACGTTGGGTGCTCACTTCGTTCTCTGTTGATGGGTTCATGGGTTGCCAAGGGGATACAGGTGATTCGAATTTATAAAATTTTTTATTCTCACTATATAGGAAATTGTTTATGCGTGTTGTCCCCCGGGAACAAAATAATCTCAAACCGGATTAAATGCAAGATTATATTATTTTTAATATATCACGCACGCGTATTTCTTGGGCTAAAGCCCGGAGCTATTTGCCCTCTCGCCATTCATAATACCCAGGATCTGATAATACGAGATCCAAAAGTTTTTCAGCGTCTGAATGTAAGTCCTGCGGGCTAAATCCTGTTCCTGCTGGGCCATAAACAAATGGGTGATGTCCACTTTTCCGATGAGGTATCGGTTTTTGGTCACCTCGAAACGCCGTTGGGCCACTGTATCGGACTTGGCAGCAATGTGGACCTGTCTCTTCAGTTGATCGAACTGCTTCAAAACATTGGAATACTCTTCCCGGATTTGTTTTCGTGTCAGGTTTTCCCGGATTTGGGCGGATTTTAAGGCAGATTCACCGGCCTTGATCTCGGCGCGGTTTTTCCCCCAGTTAAAAAGAGGAATATCGAGTCCCATGGTAAACTGTTCCTGGTCAAAAAGATTCTCATATACATCCTGAATATCCTCACCCGTCTGGTTATATCCAAAACTCATGGTCAGATCGGCACGGATTCTTCTCCTGGCTTTCAGATCTTTCAGGGTATGCTCGGCCGACAACACCGAGAGGCTGTCCCGTAAAATTTCAGAAGAACGGACAAGAGCTTTGGAAAGAAATTCTTCCCGGTCGATTTCCACTTCTGGAATTTGCATCGGGGCGGTAATATTGAATTTTATCTCTTCGGGCATGCCCAGAAGCATTTTGAGTTCATTCATGGATCTTTCCAGCTCAAATTGGGCCGATTCAAGATTTGTCTCTGCCTTCATAAGTTCCAGCTCACTCTGCAGCAAATCGTTTTCGGCGATCTTGCCCACACTATAACGCCGCCTGGAAAGGTTGTACACCGTATCATTGACGGTATAGTTTATCCGGGCAATTTCCAGGTTGATCTGATTGATATAGGTATTGAAAAAAGCGTTAACAATCTGGACATTCAGTGCATTGACATCTTCCTCAAAGGCCTGTCGGGCAAGTTGGTACTGGATTGTTTCCAGCTTATGTTCCCATTTCATGGCATTGGGAGAAAAAAGAGGTTGACGGTAGGAGGCCACAAAAGGGGATGCCCGCCAGTAATAACTGCTTGTATTCAGGTTATCAAAGCGCTCCAGCCCGCTGCTCATGGATAATGTCCCGCCGGTCCAGCGAATTTTCTGACGGACTTCCAAAGCCGCTGTCCCGTAGGTCTGACTTTGTGCTCGGTATAAAAGGGTTCCATCGGGCTGTTGAACACTTCTGATGCTCCGGTTTAAACCCGGGATATTGCCGGATAGTGAGATCTCCGGAAAATAATCTTTCATAAAGGCTTCATAATTCCACCGGGCATTCTGAAAATTCTGCCGGACCATTTCCAGATTGGGACTGTGGACCCGGGCATAGTCCAGGGCATTATTCAAACTTAATTCAATAATTTCCCCGTTTTCTGCTGATAACAGAGCTCCGCTCAGGGAAAAAAGACAGAAAAAACACATAAAGAAACGGATGGAATATCGCATATTAAAACTCACCTATTCATATCTTAAGGATTCAATGGGATCCCTCCGGGCCGCCTGATTGGCAGGATAACTTCCAAAAATGAGTCCCACCGAGATGGAAACTACAAAAGAAACGACAATGGAAATCGTGGAAACTACCGTGGTAATACCGGTAATTTCTTCTATCAGATAACTGAGAAAAATACCCAGAAAGATCCCGATAATTCCCCCGGTTACAGAAATTGTGATCGCTTCCAGAAGAAACTGAAGCATGATATCCAGGCGTGTAGCACCCAGGGCCTGACGGACACCGATTTCCTTGATGCGCTCCATCACCGAGGCCAACATAATATTCATGATTCCAATACCCCCCACAACCAGAGAAATGGAGGCAATGGCTCCCAGGACAATGTTGAAAATCCGTTTGGTCTCTTGTTCCTGCCGCAGCAGTTGTTCGGGAACGATCACTTCAAAATCCACCACATCGTAATGTCGGCGGGTTAGCATACGCGCAATAATCTCGGAAACTGTGGTGATGTATTGTGAATCATCAACCCGCACCACAAGCCGGTCTATCTGATGATAATTTGTTTCCCGGGAACGACTTCTCTGACGAGAGGCGGCCATGATGTCCTGTGGAGAAATCCGGGATCTGTCAATATAGCGGAGCAAGACGGTTTTCACCGGTGTATAGATATCCTGATTGGTATTCCTCAATCCCAGGTGTTCAAAAGATTCTTCCGACACTCTCCGCTCTTTCAACACACCTACAACCGTCAGCCAGTTCTTCCCGCATTTTATTTTTTTCCCTATGGGATTTTCTCCCGGGAAAAAGCGGACGCCGATATCATATCCGACCACGCAGACAGGCAATGCCTGTTGCTGCTGATACTCTGTAAAAAAAGTCCCCTCCAGTATTTCAAAATCCGTGGTTCGGAAATATTCATTGTTAACGCCCACCAGCTTGCCTGAACGGCGGTATCCCGACCGGATTATGGTGGTTTCCAAAACAATTTCCGGACTCACAAAGTCCACATGGGGAATTGTAGATTGTATGGCTTCGGCATCTTCCAGGGTTAATCCCCGGGAAAATTTGATCTTTTTTTCACCGTTACGAGGCTGTTGAGTGGCTGATTCATCCTGTACATTTCCTTCTTTCTGTTCGATAACAGGCCGAATAATGACATTATTCACACCCAACAGGGACATCTGTTCCAGGATCTCCTGGCGTGCACCCGATCCTATAGCCAGCATGGCAATCACACTGGCCACCCCAAAAATAATCCCCAAAGAAGTTAATAGGGATTTCAGCTTATTCTGCCGGATGGCATCCAAAGCAATGTGTAAATTCAACAGGGTCTGAACGGACCAATGATAGTGCAAACTCATGGAGAATCCGATAGATAGATGATTTCAAGGTCATCCCGGTTTTCAGGAATCGATAAATAGATTCTGTCCCTGGGACCTAATCCCCGGGTGACTACAATTTCGTTTTCATTTTTCAGGCCTGTTTCCACCTCTTGTTTTACCGTACCAGAGACACTCTTTTTATAGACAAATTCCAGAGAATCTTCTGCATGGTATGCTTCCAGTGGGATATAGAGGGCAGAATCCAGGGACGCAATGATGATGGTATTACTGGTGGTCATAGCCGGCCGGAGAGTGGAATCGGCTTCATTGATTTCAATCTCCACCTCGAAAACCTTGGAATCTGAATTGGGTTGTTGTTCCCCGATATTTGCGATAGACGTGACAACTCCCGTCAGTTTTTTGGATGGATCGGCATCCAAACCAACTTCCACAGGCATCCCTGTTTTCACTTTTTGAATATCCACTTCACTGACATAGGTGATGGATTGCATCACGCTTAAATCAGG
>LGGY01000203.1 GCA_001509335.1 Fidelibacterota bacterium 46_43 | reverse complement strand
TTGAAGAGACAGCCGCACTTCTCAGCGAATATTTTCCCTTTTCAGCAGAAGATTTTGCAGCCTATAAAGACAGCGTCCATCTTTTTCATCTTCCCTTTAAAATTTCCTCTCTTGAAGGATTCCTCTTTCCTGAAACTTACGACTTTTATGAAAACGCCACCCCGCGGGAGATTATCCACCGTATTATCCGCCAATTCCTGATTGAAGTGGATGATTCCCTCCGGCAGATAATCCATCAAAAAGGCAAAACTGTGGAAGAAATCATCACGATGGCTTCTATTATCCAGGGCGAAGCCATGATCCACGACGAAATGCCCATCATTGCATCGGTCTACTATAACCGCCTGAAACGGGGCATGAAACTTCAGGCCGATCCTACAATCCAGTACATTGTGCCAGGCCCTAAAATCCGTCTGCGTCAGCGCCATCTGGAGATTGATTCGCCCTATAACACTTATCTTTACCACGGACTCCCACCCGGACCGGTGAACAGTCCGGGACGGGATGCCATCCTGGCGGCTATTTTTCCCGACACAACAAAATACCTCTATTTCGTCGCCCGAGGGGATGGATCTCATGTTTTTTCCCGAACCCACCAGGAGCATCTGAAAGCCAAGGCTGCCTTTCAGCAGGTCCGCTGGGAGGTATACCGTCAACAACAACGTGAAAAGATTCCATCTCCATGACACATCTTCTGGATAATCTCAATCCCCGGCAACGTGAAGCCGTTCTTACCACCGATGGTCCTCTCCTGATTTTCGCCGGTGCCGGCAGCGGAAAAACCCGGGTCCTGGTCCGGAAAATAGCATATCTTTTGGAACAAAAAAAAACCGTTCCCGAACGGATTCTGGCCGTCACATTTACCAACAAGGCCGCCGGAGAAATGCGGGAACGCCTCATCAATATGCTGGGGCCCGAAGCCGCCCGGGTTACCATGGGAACTTTTCACAGCATCAATGCCCGTTTCCTCCGGAAAGAGGCCCATCGACTGGGATTCACCCGGGATTTTACCATCTATGATGCTGCCGATTCCCTCCAGCTCATCCGGGATCTGATGCATTCCATGGCCGTCAACGCCGTTTCCCTTACCGCCAATAGCATGAAATATTTTATCAGTGATTGCAAACAGCAGATGATCCTTCCGGATCAGGCTCTGAAAGTTATACGGAGCGATTTTCTGGCGGAAAAAAAAGTGGCCATCTATAAGGCTTATCAACGGCAGCTCAAAACCAACAACGCCATGGATTTTGACGACCTCCTCATCATGCCTCTTTTGATTTTTGAAAAATTCCCAGAGGTCCTTACCCTGATGCAGTACCGTTATGATTATATCCTTGTGGATGAATACCAGGACACCAACCGGGTTCAGTTTCTCTTTCTCAAAGCTCTCAGCGAAAAACATCACAACATCTGTGTAGTGGGGGATGATGATCAGTCTATTTATGGCTGGCGGGGTGCCGATATCCGCAATATCCTGGATTTTGAAGAGACCTTTCCCAATCCTACCATTATCAAGCTTGAGCAGAACTACCGTTCCACCGCCACCATCCTCAAAGCCGCTTCAGCTGTGGTGAAAAAAAACCGGAACCGGAAAGACAAAACCCTGTGGACTGAATCGGATAAGGGGGAGAAAATCATCCTCCATCAGGCTGAAACAGACCATGATGAAGCGGAATATATTGCCAATACTATTCATGAAAACCATTTCCGGGGCTTCCGTTACCGTGATCATGCCATCCTTTACCGGACCAATGCCCAGTCCAGACAATTGGAAGAAGCCCTTCTGAATCGCCAGATCCGCTACATCATAGTCGGTGGCACCCGTTTTTACGACCGGAAAGAGATTAAGGACATCATGGCTTATCTCAGAGTATTGGTGAATCCCAGTGATGCGGTGAGTTTAAAACGGATTATCAACAATCCCACCCGGGGAATTGGTAAAACCAGCCTGGAACGCCTGGAAGATTTCGCTGCAGAAACCCATCGAACCCTTTGGGAAGCGCTCCAGTATCCTGAAGAGGCCGGACTCGGATCTGCAGCCCGGCACCGGGTGAAAAGCTTTTTGTCCATGATGACCCGCCTCCGCTCCCGTTTGGAAACACTTACCCTCACCGATGCCGTGAAAGAAGTCCTTCGGGAATCCGGCTATCAAAGCCAGTATGAAAGGGATGATAAGAACAAAGAAAATGAAGACCGCCTGGAAAACCTGGAGGAATTTGTCAACAGCGCCGGGGAGTTTGAACAGAATAATGAGGGTGCCACACTGGAAGATTTTCTTCAGGAGCTGTCTCTTCTGACTGATGTGGATCAGTGGGAAGACGCGGCTGATGCCGTAGTGCTCATGACACTTCACAGCGCCAAAGGACTCGAATTTCCTATAGTGTTTATTTCCGGCCTGGAGGATGGACTGTTTCCTTTGGAACGGGCCAAGGAGAATGAAGAGGAACTGGAAGAAGAACGCCGGCTTTTTTATGTGGGTATCACCCGGGCGATGAAACACTGTGTGCTTACCTGTGCCCGCCGCCGCCTTCGTTACGGCCAGTGGATGCCATCCCAAGCGAGTCTTTTTACACAGGAAATTCCTCCGGACTGTCTGGAAAAAACCGGGTTTGAAAAACAAAAATCCCGCGATAGATTACTTTTTGGATTGGAAGAGCGGGATATTGAGAGGACTTTCGATGGGGTTTCATCTGCGCCGAAGCAGAAAAGCGGGAGCGCCCCTTCCCGCAAAAAAACAGCCGGTGATCTATCGACACGGCTCCTGGCATCCTCCCGAAGAATCCGTGTGGGTGATGCTGTCAACCATAAAGTTTACGGCCGGGGGAAGGTTTTGGCCTCGGTCCCCAGTTCGCAACCTGCCTTTCGTGTGGCATTTCAGGGCGGGGTGGTGAAAACAATCGCCGCAAAATTCCTCCATCTTTCGGAATGATCCGGCTTTCAAAGGGGGTGTAAGATGAATCCTGACATATTGAACGAAATTCTTCAAAGGCTCCAAAAAGAAGAGATGAAAATCACCCGGCAGCGGAAAAGGATTATCGAAGTCATGTATGAACATCGGGATCATATCGACGCCGAAGCACTCTATCTGATTTTGAAACAGCAAAACGCCGGTGTTAGCCGTGCCACCATCTACCGGACCCTGGAAATGTTGGTGGAGAAACGCCTGATCCGGAAAATGGATTTTGGAGAAGGCCGTTGTGTGTATGAATTCAAATTGGGACAACCACACCACGATCACATGAAATGCCTGCGCTGTGGGAAAGTGATTGAATTCAATGATCATATCATCGAACTCCGGCAGAACACTATCTGCCAGAACTATAAATTTTATCCCACATCCCATGTAATGCAAATTTACGGGTTGTGCTGTGAATGCCGGGAAAAGGAGAAAAAGGATTGTGATTGAAGCTCTGATCATCAGTTACGATTTGGACGGGACCCTGGTGGATTCCATTCCCGATATCACCCTGTCCATGAACAAAACCCTGGATGAAGCGGGACTTCCACATATGACTGCCGGACAGATGAAAGTCTTTGTGGGAAACGGGATTCCGACCATGGTTGAACGGGCATTAAAAGCTGCTCTGGCACAAGCGCAGGCTGAAAAAGACTTTAAAACTCTTTACACGACCATCCTTGAACGATACAAAATCCATTATGAAGCCCATTGCACAGTTGAAACCCGGCTTTATACCGGTGTCCGGGAAATTCTGGACCATTTTTCAGACAAAACACAGGTCCTGATTACGAACAAGGCCGAAAACATCACCCGGAAAATATTGAAATATTTCGGTCTGGAGGATTATTTCTCCGTAGTGGTGGGTGGGGATACCCTGACGGAAAAAAAGCCCCATCCGGATGTCATCCGCCATGTATGGGATAAAATCGGCCGGGAAGGACTCCTCTGCCATGTGGGGGACAGTCCTGTCGATGTAAAAACAGCCAAAGATACGGGCAATATCGCTGTAGCTGCCACCTGGGGTTATTCAAGTCGCAGGGAACTCATGGATGCCGGTCCCGATTTCCTGGTGGACCACCTAAATGAACTAAAAGAAATTATTGCATAAAACCGGTAAAACAATTAAATTTATTAGTGTAATATTATTTTATCTGTATATGCGTTGTTTTTTATGGTTGCCTGTTCGGTAGGGGATGAGAGTCATCCTATAGTTTTTTGGAACGTAGAAAATTGTTTTGACGCAGTGGATGATTCATTGACGGAGGATGAAGAATTTCTTCCAGGGAGTTATCTGGGTTGGAATGAGCGGGTATACCGGTATAAACTGGAACAGATTGGAAGAATCCTGAAGGATGTGAAGCCGGTCCTTGTGGGATTGGCTGAGGTGGAAAACCGGCGGGTATTGGAAGATTTGACGAAGGAGTTGGGCCGGCCGGAGCAATGGGGGATTTTGCATCGGGAGGGGCCGGACCGCCGGGGTATTGATTGCGCTTTATTATACCGGCAGGATCAGCTGGAGTGTATGCAGGAGGATTTTTTTGTCTTCCGCTTGCCGTCCGGAAACCCAACCCGGGAAGCGGTTATCGGAGAATTCCGTTTCAGACAGGGCGAGGGAGAGGCATTTATCGTTTGTGTGCTTCACTATCCTTCCCGGCGGAGCGGAGCCCGGCGTTCTTTACCTGATCGTCTGGCCTGTTCACGGCAATTAATTACATATCTACAGCAGAAATATAACGGAAGGAAAATACTGATCATGGGGGATTTGAATGCACCGGGCGATGCTGAGCCGGTTCGCATGCTGGATCAGTTTTACCCTTTACTGTTGAAAGGGCCCGATGCCTGGACCTATGTGTACCAATGTCAAAGACAGCAACTGGATCATTTTTTGGCCAGTCCTGAATTTTTCCGGGGCTTACCCCGCATCCAGTCCAAATCTCCCCGCGTCCTTCGTCCCCCTGCCATGCAGGATGAATTCGGCTTTCCTGAACCTTTCATAAAAAATCGCCGTATCTATGGCGGATTTTCTGATCATTATTTGATTGACTTGAGGGTGGTGGGTTATTCCTCCCGCAGAGCTCGCAAAGGCGCTGAGGGATTG
>LGGY01000202.1 GCA_001509335.1 Fidelibacterota bacterium 46_43 | reverse complement strand
TAATTAGTTTATGAATAGAAAAGGAGTTCACTAATGTCATCTTACGAGTGTATCGCATGTGGGTATATCTATGATCCTGCAGAAGGCGATCCAATGGGCGGGATTGAGCCGGGAACCCCATTCGAGGATTTGCCGGACGATTGGGTTTGCCCTGATTGTGGCTTAGGGAAAGAAGAATTTGAGAAAATCGATTAATTAGGATCATTTTTGAATTATAAGCCATACTTGGGTATCATTAGTAACGAGGAAACCATAAAATTTGAAAGGATAAAAATGTCATTAGGTGACTATCTCCAGACTGCAGATTGGAAAAGCGAAAAACACGCATCAGTAATTGAATGCCCGGATTCAGTCAAAGTGGATGAAGAATTCCTTGTTTCACTAACGATAGGAAAAGAAATCCCTCATCCAAACACAACGGAGCATCACATCGAATGGATCTCTCTTTACTTTAAACCAGAAAGCGGTAAATTCCCTTTCGAAGTTGGTAAGTTTGACTTTAGAGGACACGGACAATCAATAAAAGGTGCAAATCAAGGTCCGCTCTACACAGAGCCCAAGGTAAAGATTGCCGTAAAAATTAAGGAATCCGGGGCATTGATGGCTATGTCTTTTTGCAATATTCACGGGCTTTGGGAAAGCAAAAAAGACATCGAAGTCTTATAAAAAATTAAAAAATACAGTGGAACAGGCTTGTGCAGCAAAATGCAAACGCCTGTATTCTAAAATTTAATAAGTCTTTGTTACAAGCTTACATGATTTGACAAGTCATCCTGATTTATGGATAATTAAGGCTGAATTTTATACCCAGCTAATATTGATTTATTGCAGGTTAAGATAGAGACAAACGAGGGATCTTTTTGAAAACAACAATCCTTGAAAAATTAAACCGTGGCATTATCGTTCGAGCTGTTGGTGTTGTTGTAGACGTTGAGTTCGAGACGGGTGACCTGCCCAGTATCCATAATGCACTGAGGGTAACCAAAGGGCACCAAAAGGATTTGATCCTTGAAGTCCAGGAGCACATCGATGCAAACACAGTGAGAACTGTTGCAATGGGATCCACCGCCGGATTACAACGTGGTTTAATCGTCGAGGACACCGGTGGACCGATCAAGGTTCCTGTTGGAAAACAAACTTTGGGTCGTATGTTTAATGTTCTCGGTGAACCCATCGATAATAAGGGCAAGATTTCAGATCAAGTTCGGAGATCCCCAATACATGTAAAATCTCCCCCCCTTCGAGATCAGCGGGTTGTAACCACCCCCTTTATCACGGGTGTAAAATCCATCGATTTGCTGACACCTTACCCACGTGGCGGAAAAATTGGCTTATTCGGTGGTGCTGGTGTTGGAAAAACCATCCTCATCATAGAACTCATGCGAAATGCAACAAAAAAATATTCCGGGTACGTTGTTTTTGCTGGCGTTGGAGAACGAAGTCGTGAAGGGAATGATCTTTATCTCGAATTAAATCGTCGTGAAGTTTTGAAATCTTCTGTACTTGTTTTTGGACAAATGAATGAACCCCCGGGGGCTCGACTTCGAACACCCCTGACGGCGCTTACGATGGCGGAATACTTCCGAGACTACGAGAACCGACCAATTCTTGTTTTTATCGATAACATTTTCCGCTATATTCAAGCAGGATCAGAGGTCTCAGCCCTCTTAGGCCGCCTTCCCAGTGAGGTGGGTTATCAACCTACCCTTGAATCTGAAATGGGTGCACTTCAAGAACGGATAACAACAACATCTTCCGGAAGCGTCACCTCCGTTCAGGCTGTTTATGTTCCTGCCGATGACCTGACAGACCCGGCAGTAGCAGCAACATTTGCTCACTTGGACGCCTCAACGGTTTTATCAAGACACCTGGTTGACCTTGGTATTTATCCGTCCATAGACCCTCTAAATTCTTCATCGTCAATGCTTGCGCCCCAAATCGTCGGCCAGGAACATTACGACGTGGCAATGGAAGTCAAATCGACACTTGCACGTTACGAAGACTTACAAGATGTGATCGCTATTTTGGGGATGGAAGAATTGAGTGAGCGGGATCAGAAAACGGTCATAAGAGCCCGAAGAATTCAGCGCTTCTTATCGCAACCTTTTTTTTCAGCAGAAGAATTCACGGGCAACCCCGGGAAGTTTGTACCATTGGAAGAGACAATCAGAGGCTTTAAGGAAATTTTAGAAGGCAGACACGATTCCATTCCTGAGCAGGCATTTTACATGGTAGGCACCATTGATGACGCCATGGAAAAGGCAAAACAGATCATGGAGGATGTTTCTCAATGAGTATAGGATCACTCTTGAGCCTCAATGTCCTCACCCCGGAGGGCAGTATCCTCGATGAAGAAGCACTCTATTCGGTCAACGTCCCACTTGCAGACGGCTGCCCCATCGGGATAAAGCCCGGGCATGCACCGCTGATTGCAGAAACGATCCAGGGGCCAGTTCGCTTCCGTTCTTTGGATGGCGAAAACCAGATTGAATTACATGCAGGTGTGCTGGACATCAGGGATAATCAAGTGATCATTCTCACACCCGGCAAAGTGTCAGCGACACCTCTTGAAATTACTGAAGAATCTGAAAATGACTACGATCGCTTGATGACTTCATTGATAGAAAAATTAGATTTGAACCAAAATTAAGAAATGTAATCAATTTAATATGTCTATTGAACAACAGCGTAAAAAAACAAAGAAGTATTCCAGGAGCCTTTCTCTCACAACTTTGGGATGGGAGCTTGCATTGCCAATCTTTGGCGGCGTTTTACTTGGATACCAAATTGACAGCAAGACAGCTGGATCCGGATACACTTTTACATTTTTACTCTTACTTGTTGGCATCTTTGTCGGTTATTACAACCTTTATAAATACATCCACTTAGAAATGCTGAGAACAAAATTTAAAAATCGGAATACCAAAAACCGGAGCGATGAATGATGAAAGTACTTTCCTCTATACTATGGATCACCCTTGGCGCAGGAACAGCTTTCATTGTTTTAAAGTCCCAATGGTGGTCAGTGAAGATAATCCATCCAGATAGGATTCGCAGCAGCAAAAGGTTGATTATTGGTGGGGCAATCATTCGTTGGATTTTTATTTCTATAATTTTTATTGCAGCTGGATTTTATTCAATTGCTGCATTATTAATTGTTTTTGCATCTTATATGACTTCCAGGATTTTGATATTGTTTATTTGGCAAAAAAGATTCGAATCTAATAAAGGAAATATTCACTAAGATAAAGGATTAATGATGGAGGCAATATCGCCGCAAGTTGTGTTCTATCTTTTCGGATTACCGATAACCAATACGGTGATATCAACCTGGGTCATGATGGTGATCATTATCACTGCCGCATATCTAATTCGCAAATTTCAACCTACAGCAGGTGAAATGATCGTAGAAATGATCAACAACATTGTCAAATCAGTGATGCCTGAAGATACAAATGTGTCGAAATATTTAACCATCCTGGGAACATTAGCGATATTCTTGGTACTTGCAAATATTTTTAGCATTTTCCCTTTGATGGTTTCTCCCACCGCGAATCTTAATACAACAATTGCGCTTGCTGTTGTGGTCTTCTTCGCCGTTCATTTCTACGGCATACGGGAAAAAGGACTATGGCAGTATTTAAAAGACTTTGCTAATCCCGTTTTCATATTACCCTTGGAGATCATCAGCCAATTCTCTCGCACCTTATCCCTGGCTATCCGACTCTTTGGGAACATTCTCAGTACAGATTTGATCGTCGCAATCGTTTTTTCATTGATCCCATTTCTGGTTCCCCTTCCATTAGCAGCATTAAGTATGCTTACCGGCGTTCTTCAAGCTTACATATTCCTTGTGTTAGCCTCTCTTTACATTGCTTCTGCTATCGAAGTCGAAGAGATGGAAGAAGAACGACGACAACTCCAACAAGAGCTTTCAAAAAGCTAAATACAATTAGAAAGGAATAGAAAATTATGTGGCAACTCGATTCTTCAACCCTCATCACTGTCCTTACAATCCTTGGTTCTACTATTGGGATCATTTTAGGTTGTATTGTCCCTGCGGTGATGGAAGGGATCGCTGTTCAGAAGGCGCTGGATGGCATTACACGCCAACCGGATGCAGCTAATGATCTGCGCACAACTTTGCTTATTTCAATGGCTTTGCTTGAATCAACAGCGATTTATGTTCTGCTGGTCATTTTGGTTTTGATTTTTGCTAACCCCTTGCTCGATCGATTCTTTTAAAAATAAGGAGATTTTAAATGCTGGATATTGATCTTACAACAATTCTGGCCCAAATAATAAATTTTCTTGTTACTGCTGTCGCGCTTTACTTCCTGCTGTTTAAACCGACTGTAAAGCGCATCGAAGAACGTTCTCAGGAAAAAGAACAAATGTTGTTGAATGCGAAAGAAAAAGAAAAAGAAGCAGAAGAGAAATTAACACGAATCGAAAATCGATTAGCAAATATCGATAAAGAAATTGAAGCTCGACTTGAAGAAGCATATCAAAAAGCACAGGCGGAAAGTGAAGCATTGCTGCAGGAAACCCAAAAAGAAGCTGAGAGAATTATCAGGGACGCAGAAAACGAAGCAGAAAAACGTCAAAGATTGGAAATGGAAGAGTTAGAACAAGAACTTGTCCAAACAATCTTGAATATTAGCAGCCAGGTGCTTTCTAAAACAACACCTGAAAAAACGCATGAGATGCTCATCGAGGAATTAAACAAAGAAATCTGGGACATGGGTAAAAGTGATATGCCCCAGGTTAGAACCATCAGGGATTCTCTTGCAGAAAGAACGCCGACTGTGAATGTTGTCTCAGCCAAAGAGCTTACCCCTGAACAACAACGCTCACTTGTTCGCACCTTCAGTGCGCTTGCTGACAGAAATGTGAATATGGAAATTGAAATAAATCCAGAGCTGATTGCGGGAATCAGGATCAGGATGGGTGATCTTGTTGTTGAAAATAACCTTGCCACTGAATTGGCTGAATTAAGATCAGAAGTTATCGAATCCCTGGAAGAGAGCGTGGATACCCAGGATGGATAAAGAGAACTTAAGCCTCCCAGA
>LGGY01000002.1 GCA_001509335.1 Fidelibacterota bacterium 46_43 | reverse complement strand
GGAAGCAACCCGGCCGTCGTCACCGCTGATATTGACGGAAAAAGTTAATGCTTTTGCTGCTTCTGCCCGTTTTTTGCTGATATTGTTATGGTTGATGGCATCATATTGTGCTGTGAGCATGGAATGGGAGGGAGGATGTATAAAATTCAATTGTTCCAGCATGGCCTGATTGATGGTGCTCATGGTATGTGCTGCATTCAGCAAAGCATATCGGTCTACCGGATCGGAAGCAGAGTCGGCCTCCTTTAAAAGGAATTCAATTTTTTCATAATTGGCACTTATTTTGTCCCTGTAAATATCAGCCGTTTCCTTCCGGTCCAGATAAGCCAGAATATGCACTCTGCCCATTTCGTCTGTATAGGTCTCACTGAATTTAACATTAAAGAGCGTCTCTCCGGCCAGGACCTTTACAATCTGATCCATATCGGTTTCCAGGGTTTCATCCATACTGCCGCTCAGTTTCGTGAAAGCAGAATAACGTTCCCGGGTGGTTTGATCCACGGATATTTCAGATTTGAAAATCCTGGCAAGATTTCCCGACGCGTTATCTTCGGCTGCCTGACGGGTGTCACCGGCACCCCGGGCCGCCAGGTAATCTTTCTCAGGATAAGCGGCAGCCGGATTATCCACCCAGATGGGTTTGCCTTTTGAGCCACCGGTTCCCTTGCTTCCGGCACAGGATACAAACATTAAAGCCGTCAGGATGATCAGCATTAAGAAATATTTATTTTTCATGTCAGACTCCTTATTGTAAACAGAAGGATTCATAAAGATTCAGGCCTCGGGGATTTACCCGGACTGTCCCCAGATCATTGATTCGAATGATATTTCCGTACTGGTCCAGATATAGAACTTCTAACCGGTGCTCTCCCGGAGACAGTTCAAAATCCGCTATCGTTGTAAACCCCGGGAAGAAACGGGATAAGCGCAGATCGGCATTTTCGCTGACATCTAACGTCACATCCGTGGCAAAACCGGCTAAAAGGCTCAGATACGGATTTTCAATTTCATCATTCATCTTCTCCTTACCCTTTTCTGCGGCGAATCCTTTAATTAAAGATCTGGCAACTGATTTGAGATAGATAAGCGGGGCTTTCAACTCGAAGGTGGTTACAGCGACTTTATTCATGTCTTCAAGTGGCGTGAGGGTCAGGGTTTGATTATTGTCAATCCGGACTTTTACACTATGAATTAAAGAGCTGCGTTCTTTCAGGTAGGGAAGGGAGAATTTAAAATGGTACCCTTTTTTGGATGGCCATGGAATCGTTTCGGAAAAGGGGACCGGTGAATAATCAGAAGAGATTACCACATAATCATCGAAGGTGGTGATCCGGAAATTTGCTGCATCTTTGATGGGACCCAGTCCGTGAAAGGATAGAAGGGTCACGGGAATTTTATCCCGGCTTTCAGGGCGGATGGATATATCCGGTGGATCAAAAGGGTATATATGTGGTTGACTTGAAAAAGCCTGGAGCATGTTCTGTTTGTCAATGCGGGCATCGTCATAATCATTTTCATACCGGTAAAGAATCACACCCAAGGCATTTCCCAAGGCTGAGTTGTGGTATCTTAGTGTTCCCGGCTTGAATTCCGGGACTTTTCCTTCTGTTTCATCCCCTACTTCTTCTTTGATCTGCATCATCATGGCTTGCTGGTATTTGGCACTCATGTCCACATATTTTGTTTCCAGCTGCTGCAGTTTGTGATGAAGCCGGTTTAATTCTACAAAAGAGGCGTCGGTTTCTCCCAAATGGGCATAATTCAACGCCTTAAATACGTTAAGATAAATGTCTTCATAGTCCTCGCCGGCGTAATCCACGGCGTTATCATTCAATAGGAATGATGTGGCTATCTTGGAAACACTGGCGGTAAACAGTTCCTCAATACCCCGTTCGGCCTGGGTCAGCATGGCATTACTCTCCGAATAATTCCCATTGTAATGATGTAGCATCCCCATGTTTAAATAATACAAAACCCTGTCCTTATCAGAAAAAGCCTTATCCTTGACCTTTTCAAGCTGGGCAATGGGAACGGAAAACCGATTGTTGGCAATTGCCTCATCCATACCTTTATAAATGGCCGTGTTTGTCATAATTGACGTACAAGAAGGCAGGAAGATGATCAGAATGGTGAATAAGGCAACAAAACGATGTGTTGCCTTCATCTTACCATCCTACTTTTTTTTGTTCGATAAGTTTTTTGATTTTTTTGGTGCCGATCCAGACTTTCTGGTTGGACTCCACATCGATAAGTTCCAGATCAACCTGATAGTATTTCACCTGTTCACCACCGGCCTGATCCACAAACATTGTGATATAGCCTTGAAGCATATAGTCTGCCGCCTGTTCCTGAGCGAGACGTTTAGCCGTTTCTTCAGAAGCATACTGTTGCTGGTCCATGCGTTCATCCCGAATTTCTTCACGCTCTTCTGAACTGGCAACAAACTGGACTTTCCCGCTGTTGATCAGTTCCCGTTCAATATCCTTGATAAATGCGTTGGTCCGGATATGTTCAGTGGCATCCCTGAGACGGATGCGCCCGACAATCACCTTGGGAGCCACCCCGTTTTCAGATGTAAAATTTGACAACCAGGGCCGGCTGATCATGTCCCTGACCATCTCCTCCGCCACAAGCCGGGAATCTGTATCATTCCAGTATCCACTCAAATCCGTTTGGGTATCAGCCGCCGTTCTCTGGACGCTTACGGAACTTCCACATCCGGCAACAAAAACCAGCGTCATAATCAGAATGAAATAATTTTTTACAGCATTGGACTGTTCCATGGATTACTCCTCTCATATTTTTTTAGTGTAATTCTGGGTGTAATTTCGCGGAATTCATGTATCACATCAAGTATTATTCTTTCTTTGCCTCTGATCTGTACAGACTTATACGTTTCATCCGTTCGTAAAACGTTCTGTATTCCGGTTCCCAGTACACCTGAAAGTGATCCAAAGGGGTATGACTGAGCAGCAACTCACCATATTCATGACTTCCTGTTTTACGGGCCAGTGCCTGTGTATCCAAAAAAACCTGATCCGGATACAGGATGAGCATCAGGCGAAGGCAAGCGGTTATTTTGTAGAATTCCGGTAGTTTTACTTTGTCAAGACTCAAAATTTGGAAAGCGTTGGTATCGTTTCTGACGGTCCGGATGCTGATGTTTCCGAACGCGGGATGAATATCGGATAATTTAGCCTTGAGAAAAAAGGGGTCTGCCGAAGGTGATCCGAACCACAGGTTTTCCCGAGTTGTTTCGATATACAAATTTGTCGCCTGCAACAGACTCAATCCGATGACATATTTTCCCTGTTCACTGTTAAGAAGCAACGTATCGACTTTCACCGGGTACGGGCTTGTAAGGTGTGGAATGTCCTGTCGATTCCGGATATCCATGGGAATGATACTCAATCGGAGGCCCGGAAAGAAATAGGTGCCGAAATAGTGTGCCAGTTCACCGCTTGTAAGGCCATACTGGTAGGGAAGTTCAAAGCCCTCATGCCATGGCCCCTGACAGGTGTCAACCCGGGCAAGGGGCGGGCGGTCACACACTATGAGCTCTAAATCATGTTTTTGTGCAAGGGAAGCGGCAATCTGTAAGATGGACAAGGCGGGATCATCTACAATGCCACTGAGTTGCATATCAAACAAAATGGCGTCACAGGAGAGAATATCCCGGATATGAAAGTGGAAATAAGGGTATTGTTGATACCGGATGATCGTACTGTCCATCCAGATGGTTTCTTCAGGGATGCTTAATCCCTTCCATTGGGGTGCGTTAAAAATATAAATAAGGGGAATAGCTATTTGATCTGAAGGGTTCAATACATCCAGCAAATGCCTGCCCTGCCTGTTCAGACTGCTGTGATTGCAGAAAACGGCTGTCCTCCGCCATTCAAGGGGTTCATATTCCAGATCTTTTAATACATCAATACCATACGAAACAGGAGATTCTGCCGATGTATTTTTCGGTGAAAACAACAAACATGATACCAAAAGTAATAGTAAGAAAAGAACTTTATAATGAGGGTGTTGCATTTCTGGTAAAATGCGGTAAAGAAAAGGGATATTCAATAAAAAAATCAATGGGATGGGAAAAATGGGAAAAAATGAAACACAAACCTTTTCTGTCCGTAAGAAAAGTGAAATATGAAACCTAACACTATACCACAAGAAAGATGTCTGCTTCAGGAAATACTCGTATAAAAACTTTGAAAATGAGTATATTAAATGTTGAAAACATCAAACCATCAGAGGGACGGAATGGAAAAAATTTCATTGTTACAACAAGAGAGAGCAAAATACAGGCCCAAACTGCCGGGGATTTTTACCGGTGAAGTGAGTGTCCGGGCGGTTGAAGGAGAAAAAACCGAGTCTGTTGCAGATCAGGAAACTGTTCACACGTTGTTCCCCAAGACTTACGGCTTGCCTTTGATTACGTTTGAACCTTCAGAAAAAAAGACTTCGGAACCTGTGAATGTGGGTGTTATCCTGTCTGGCGGACAGGCTCCCGGTGGTCATAACGTGATATCAGGTTTATTTGACGGACTAAAGGTCTTGAATCCCAATAACCGTTTATATGGCTTCCTGGGTGGTCCGGGGGGTCTGGTAGAAAACAAATACCGGGAACTTACGGCTGATATAATCAATGCTTACCGGAATACCGGTGGATTTGATATCATCGGTTCTGGGCGGACAAAGCTGGAAAAAGAAGAACAGTTTGACAAAGGGTTGGAAAACCTGAAAGCACTGGGGATTAAAGCCCTGGTCATTATCGGGGGGGATGATTCCAATACAAATGCCGGAATACTGGCTGAGTATTACCAAAAAATCAATGCCGGTGTGCAGGTCATAGGTTGCCCTAAAACCATTGACGGCGACTTGAAAAACGAGATGATTGAAGTGTCCTTTGGTTTCGATACCGCCACAAAAGTCTATAGTGAACTCATTGGAAATATTGCACGGGATGCACTCTCTGCAAAAAAGTACTGGCATTTTATCAAGCTCATGGGGCGTTCCGCTTCCCACATTGCCCTGGAGTGCGGACTCAAAACACAGCCCAATATCACCCTGATTTCCGAAGAGGTGGAAGCAAAGGGCATGACACTTGGGGATATTGTTGATGAGATTGCCGGTATCATTGTCAAACGGGCTAAAAAGGGTAAGCATTTCGGCATTGTTCTGATACCTGAAGGACTGATTGAATTCATTCCGGAAATGAAAGTCCTGATCGGTGAATTGAATGACGTCATGGCTCGCAGGGTATCGGAACTGGACAGCACAGATAATCCTGATGAAAAGCGGTCTCTGGTAAGTTCCATGCTGTCAGATAAAACCGGTGCTTTATATGCTTCGCTGCCGGAGGATATCGCCGATCAGCTGATTATGGATCGAGATCCCCACGGCAATGTGCAGGTATCCCGGATTGAAACAGAAAAGTTACTGATTGAAATGGTTGGAGAAAAATTAAAAGTTTTGAAAGAAAAGGGGGAATACACCGGAAAATTTTCCGCTCAGAACCATTTCTTTGGATATGAGGGGCGGTGTGCTGCACCTTCAAATTTCGATGCCGATTATGCTTATGCTTTAGGTTATACGGCATCAGCTCTTATCGGAGCCGGAAAAACAGGTTATATGTCTTCCGTTCGGAATCTGACTGCCCCTGCATCCAAATGGATAACCGGAGGTGTTCCCTTAACGATGATGATGAACATTGAGCGCCGCCATGGCGAAGATAAGCCGGTCATCCGGAAAGCACTGGTTGATCTGGAAGGAAAACCTTTTCAAATGCTGAAAAAACAGCGGGATCAATGGGCTGTGGAAACCTGCTATGTTTATCCCGGACCCATTCAGTATTTTGGCCCGGAGGATGTAACTGACCAGCGCTCAGAGACTCTTATTTTAGAACATGAATAGCCTTAAAAGGAGATAATATGATGACAGCAGCCAAACCCAAACTTGAACCGGGAGTAATAACCGGTAAAAAATTGATGGAAGTCCTGGAATATGCCCGGGAGAATAATTTTGCTTTCCCTGCTGTGAATGTGGTAGGATCCAATTCGATTAATGCCGCCCTGGAAGCAGCACGGCAGGCAAAATCTATTTTAATGATTCAGTTTTCAAACGGGGGAGCCCATTTTAATGCCGGTAAATTTTTAAGCAATGAAAATGAAAAAGCGGCGATTGCCGGAGCGGTAGCAGGAGCCGAGCATATTCACCGCATGGCGAAAGCCTATGGTGTGCCGGTTATTCTTCACACTGATCATGCCGCTAAAAAGCTTCTACCCTGGATTGACGGACTTTTGGATGCCAATGAAGCCTGGTATAAGGAACACGGAGCCCCGCTTTTCAGCTCTCACATGCTGGATCTGTCTGCAGAAGATTTGAAAGAAAATGTAGAGATATGCAAAGAGTATTTGAAACGAATGGCAAAAAGTGACCTCCTGCTGGAAATTGAACTGGGTGTTACCGGAGGGGAAGAAGATGGTGTGGATAATGCCGGGATTGATAATTCCCAGTTGTATACACAGCCTGAGCATGTCTCTTTCGCTTATGAAGAACTGAAAGATGTGAGCCCCATGTTCACCATCGCCGCTTCCTTCGGAAATGTTCACGGTGTATATAAACCCGGAAATGTCAAACTGACACCAAAAATTCTGGACAATTCCCAGAAATACATTGAGAAAAAACACAATACCGGGGAAAAGCCTGTTTTCTTTGTATTCCATGGTGGATCCGGTTCCACCCGTGAAGAAATCCGGGAAGCGATTTCCTATGGTGTGATCAAGATGAATATCGATACGGATACACAATGGGCGTTTACCAAACCGGTTAAAGACTATATGGATGAAAAAGATGCATATCTGCAGTCTCAGATTGGTAATCCCGAGGGAGAGGACAAACCGAACAAAAAGTACTACGACCCCCGGAAATGGCTCCATGAAGGTGAAAAGGGATTTGTAAAACGCCTGATCCAGGCATTTGAAGATCTCAATTCCCTTAATGCCTTTGAATACCTTTATGAATAAGTCCGATTTATAAAACGACCCATGCCCCGGAATTCTTTCCGGGGCTCTTTTCATAATGGCCGTATTTCTGAAGAAAGATCTTTGCACCATGATGAATCCTGATACAAAATCACGCCTTTATGAAACACTGGCGTTCCTTCTGATTCTTGTTTTTTTGCTGATTCATGAATCCGGCTTTAATACAGCAATTCTCCGGTCTCCGGCCATTCTTTTTTCAGCCGGTCTCTTTATTCTCCTAAGGTATGTTTTTGAAAACCATAAACGCGTTGATTTTAGTCTGTACATCGACACGGTTGTTTTCCTGATGCTTGTCTGGGCGGGGGTGGCGTTAATTCATATTCTCTTTTTACAGAGCGGGAAAGGCGTATTAAAGCAGAGTCTTTTTATTTTTCTACCCCTGACAGGACTCTTACTTAATACCGGCCGTCTGGTGCATCCGTCCCGTTTACACCGCATTTATGGCCTGAGCATCATTATATTTCTGGCGGGTATCTATCAACGAAGTGGACCGATGATTTTTTTCCGGATCGATCCTGTACAACTGATGACTCTTTTTGTGGATCAATACCTGGTGAGTTTGTTCTTTCTTTTTCTCTACTTCTTCCTGCCACCCCTGATTCTGTATATCGGCCATGGTCTTCTTGAATCGAATAATGTCAAACCCTTTTTGGATTTTGTGAAAGGTCTTCTCCCGTTTCAGTCTGTTCTTTATTTTTCTCATGCCGCTCTGATTGTTGCCCGGAGCTCTGAAAGCAACCGGTATACCCTGAGCCATTACCAGATTTTAATTGTTCTTTTCCTGCTGATTATGTTTTTTGGCGGAATCCTTTTGTATAAGCCAGCATACAAAAAATTCGGGAAAAGGAGAAACAAACCGGATATGCTGGATATACATACATTCATGCTTGTAGGAAATTATAATACCGGTGTCAGTTATATCGGACTCCTGCTCACGCTGATTGGCTCGTTGTGGGTGTTCAACAGTCTGCCGGACAAAATGCTCGGCGGAGTTTGGGTTTGTTTCTCAGGTCTGTACGTGTACAATACCTTTCAAAAAAAGGATAAAAAATGAAAAAACTAATCTTTCTCCTGATTATTTTCGGTGGGATAATATCCTGTACAAACAATCCTTCCTCTAAGGAAAATACAGTTAAGATCATTATATCAGGCAACAGCCGTGCAGAACTGGAGCCCTGCGGATGTCGGATTCCTGCAGGCGGACTGCCAAGACGAATGGGTTTTATCTATTCCATGGAAAAGAGCGGTGAAAATATCCTGAAACTGGAAGCCGGCAACTGGCTCTTCCCTTCTTATAATTTTCCTGCTCCCGATGCCTGGAAAAAGACATCCGATTTACTGGCTGAAGCCTATGGTGAGGCTCAATTTGATGCCATTCATGTAGGTATCAGCGATTTAGCTTATGGCTTTGAATATTTACTTGATCTCCAAAAAAAGTATCATCTTCCCTTATTATCCACCAATCTTCTGAATGATTCGGGAGATGGTGTATTTCGCCCCTTTTACCTCTTTACTGTTGATGGATTCCGCCTGGCCGTTCTGGGTGTCACCTATCTGACGGATGACCAGGCCTCACGCTTTAAAGCCCTGCATCCTGAAGATGCCATCCGGAAACAACTGCCAAAACTACGGAAAGAAGCAGATTTTATTCTCCTTTTGGCTGATATGCCTGTGGAAAAGACGGAAGCATTGGGTGAAGCCATTCCTGAAATTGATTTTATTGTCAATACCCGGCATAAAGGGTGGACCCAGCTTCCCCGGCAGACAGGCGGTAAGGCGGTTTTTACGTATTTGGGACCGGAAGGTCAGTATCTGGGAATCCTGGATGTTGTATTTAAATCACCCGGACAGCCAATCCGGGATATGAGCAGTGCCTACCACCGTCTTGATTTTTCAAAAAGCCGGCTGGATGAGTACCGGAAAAGAGCAGGGGATATTCCTGTGGAAACCTATTATCAGGACAATCCGGGGCTTCTCCGCACGATTCGGGTCTATGAAAAAGAAGTGGAACGGCAACAAAGCATCCTGGATACAACGCAAAATTATTTCTTATGGTCCATGCGTCACCTGGATGGAGATGTTTACAGCTCTCCGGAGTGGGAAAAAGCTGTCAATGACGTGCTTATGCAGACAGTCGGCGAAAAGAAATAAGGGTGCTTCTTTCAAAACATTGTTGAATGGTGTATATTTACATGTTATTTGAAAAGCGGGTGGAATAGTTAGATTGCATGTTTGAATGTGAAAGGTAAATTTTTATGAGTGATCAGACACCTGTTATCGAACTTCAGGATCTTAATGTGAAGCGCGGTATTCAGAAACTTGAAATATACTCCATGAAAATCTATCCTGGTGTTTGTTATCATATTTTCGGGTCCAACGGATCAGGAAAATCATTATTAATGGACGTTTTGGCACACAGACAACCTGTGGATTCCGGGAATATTCTTTATAAGAATAAATCTCTTAAGAGACGGGAATATTCCCAGGCTGTCGTTAAAAAACAGATTGCCTATTTCCAACAAAAACCGACAGGATGGATACGTGGAACAGTGCTTTCCTACCTGGAAAAGACACTAAAAGAACGAAAGATCTCAGCAGGAATCGCCTATCAGCAGGCAATGGCTCAACTGGATGAATTCGATTTGAAAGAATTCGCCAATGTAAAACGAAAGCAATTGTCACCTGGTGTTTTTCATAAGGTCGAACTAATACGATGCTTATTGCAAAGCAGTGACATTCTAATACTCGATGAACCATACAGCATTCCTGATGAGAATTTTATTAGAAAATTTAACAGTCGGTTGCGGAATGTCATCCGTAACGAAAAAAAGGCTGTCGTGATTGCATCAGCCCAAAGCCTGTCCAGATTCAGACTGGTAGATATCATTCTGAATTTGAGTCACGGCCGGATTGTGCGGGTCGAAAAGTCCCGGAGACCCCCCAGAACAGATAACCGGAATAAAAACCGGCATTATCAGAACAATAAATAAATATTAAACATCATTCCACCCGCCCTTTTTTACGATGAAAAAAATACCTGTCAATAAATACTCACAATACGGCAAATTTACCAAACGTCAGAAAATGACGGAGACTCTCCGTTATTACGGTATTCGGGATCCGCGGATTCTTGCTGCATTCCTTGCCATACCCCGGCATCTCTTTGTTCCTCCTGATCAGGAAGACCGGGCCTATGCCGATACCCCTCTGCATATCGGTTTTGGACAGACGATCTCACAACCCTATGTAATTGCATATATGCTTGAAGCCTTGGATATGAAATCCCACCATCATATCCTCGAAGTGGGATCCGGATGCGGTTATGTGACTGCTTTGCTCTCCATGCTGGTAAAGAAAGTGACAGGTATCGAACTGGAAAAAGAACTGGTATCCCGAAGCCGTTCCATCCTGAAAGAACTGAATATAAAAAATGTGGAAATAGTCCATGGAGACGGCTACAGGGGCTATGAACCCAATGCTCCATACGATGGAATACTCGTCTCTGCAGCACCCGATGAGGTTCCGGAGAAGCTCTTTCAGCAATTGAAAGAAGGAGGTTCTCTTGTTATCCCCGTTGGAAAATATTCCCAAATGTTGAAAAAAATTCAAAAAAAAGAGGGGAAGAAATTTGAAACAGATCTCCTGGATGTCCGTTTTGTCCCCCTGAGAAAACCCTCGATATATTGAAATAAATATAACCTTTCCCTGTGGACAGATTTGTTGTAAATTTCACGTCTGTGAAGGAGGGGCTTATCCGGAAAAGTATGCTTGTGAAATGGTTATTGATGTGTCTTCTGCTTCCAGTGATTTTGACGGGACAGGAGGTTGAACCCTCCGTGGATTCTTATAAAAATCCGCGAACGGCTGTCTTGTGCTCCGCTCTTTTTCCGGGAGCCGGTCAGATTTATAATGGAAAGTGGCTGAAAGCCGGGATTTTATCAGGACTTGAAGGGTACACGCTGTACCGGGCACATATCTTTCATGAGGATTATCAGCGAGACCGTACAGATACAGAAGCTCAGATCAACCGGAACAAACACCTGTGGTATGCGGCAGGAGTGTATGTCTATTCCATGCTGGATGCGTATGTAGATGCCCATCTCAGCAGTTTCCCTGTAGGAAATCTGGCCTTTGACCCTGTGAACAGAAGTTTGCAATTCGCCTTAATTCTGGAGTTTTAATATGGCTGAAACACGAGAACACTGGGGAAGTCATATCGGTTTTATCCTCGCAGCTGCCGGAAGTGCTATCGGTCTGGGGAATATCTGGAAATTTCCCTATGTGGCCGGCAAAAACGGTGGAGCAGCCTTTATCCTGATTTATCTGATCAGCGTTTTTTTTATCGGTATATCCCTGGTGATTGCAGAAATCCTGATTGGACGCAAATCCCAGCTGAATCCCGTCGGGGCATACCGGAAACTTTCAAATGGACACCGGGGCTGGACCCTGGTAGGATACCTGGGTGTTTTAACCGGTTTTATCATTTTATCCTATTACAATGTGGTGGCCGGATGGTCGGTCGGTTATTTTATCGAAGGATTGCGGGGAAGTGTCCTTTCGTTTACTTCATCCGAAGAAGCGGCGAACTTTTTCAACCACAGGATTATGAATCCTGCCTGGATTATCGGCTATCAGGCCCTTTTTTCCATATTGGTGCTGGCGGTTGTTTATTTTGGTGTGGCCCGTGGCATTGAGAAAATTTCCAGGATCCTTATGCCCGTCTTCCTGGGGATTTTATTGATTCTCGTGGGATGGGGAGTCTCACTGGAAGGATCCCGGGAAGGACTCTCATTCCTGTTAAAACCAAATTGGGAAAGTGTTAACAGCAGGACCGTCCTTGAAGCCTTGGGACAGGCATTTTTTTCTTTGAGTCTGGGAATGGGAGCTTTGCTTACGTATGGAAGTTACCTGAACAAAGACGACAGTATTTTAAGCAGCTCCATTATGATTGTCTTTTTGGATACATTGATCGCTCTTCTGGCCGGTATTGCTATTTTTACCTCTGTTTTTGCCATGGGATTTAGTCCCGATGCCGGACCGGGACTCGTTTTTTGTGTGTTGCCGGCTGTTTTCAGTAAAATGCCGGGAGGTTATGCTTTTGGTCTCCTGTTCTTTCTGCTCCTGACCATTGCCGCCCTTACATCGGCCATATCCCTTCTGGAAGTCATTACATCCTATTTTGTGGATGAAAAAAAATGGACACGCCACAGGGTTGTCCTGGGGGCCGGTCTGATTGTCTTTTTTGTAGGGATTCCGTCAGCCCTCTCGTTCGGCCCCATGAGCCATGTCACTCTTTTTAAACGCTCTTTCTTTGATTTTCTCGATTTCCTCTCTTCCAATATCCTCTTGCCTCTGGGTGGATTGCTTATGGCGCTATTTGTGGGCTGGTATGTAAAAAAGGCACCCATTCTGGAGGAATTTCGTAAAGGTGCCGGCGGATGGGTGGATACACACGTTCTTCACCCGGTAAAACAGATCCGGAACAAAACAGCTTTCCTGACCATCGGGAATGTGTGGTTTTTCGTCGTAAAATATCTGGCACCTGTCGTGATTATCCTCGTTTTCCTCTACTCAATAGGAATCCTGTAATGAAAAAAAAATTCATAATTATCCTGCTGCTTTTGATTGTGACCATACTGCCAGCTGAAGAGAATTCGGAAATGAAGTTGCAATGGGAAAAGCCGAAGGATACCTGGACCGGTTTTGACAAATGGCAGCATTTCTCTTTCAGTCTGCTGATGACGGTTCAGTCCGGCTATATTCTATCCCATGAACACGGTGTTTTCCAGGCACCGGACCGGCAGAACCGGATGATTTCAGCCGGTATAAGTCTTTCCTTCGGCGTGTTTAAAGAATGCCTGGATATGAGACGAAAACCTTCGGGTTTTTTTAGCTGGAAGGATCTGGCGATGGATATGGGAGGCACATTGACTGGTATGTGGATACTGAGAACTATCGATGATGTATGACGAAAGAAATATGTATCTGAAAAGAGTCCCGGTGCTTCTGTATCACCATGTGAGTCCCCATGGATTCAACACCGTTTCTCCCCGTCTTTTCGAAAAACATATTCACTGTCTGAAACAAACCGGATTTACGGGAATTACTTTCCGGCAGATCCTGAATGGGGATTCACTTCCTGAAAAACCGGTGGTCATTACGTTTGATGATGGGTATAATGCGGTATTTCATCATGCACTCCCCATTCTGGAAAAGTATGGATTCAGAGCGGTTGTGTTCATGCTATCGGGATATATTGGTAAAAAAAACACCTGGGACCTTTCGCTGGAACCTTTAGATATTCGCCATTTAAACAGGGAAGAATTGATGGAATTATCCCGGAGGGAATGGGAAATTGCAGCCCATGCCCTGAGTCATCGTGTGTTGACGGAAATGCAAGAGCAAAAGGCCCGATATGAAATTGAAAAATCCGGCAGGATTCTTGAGGATTTGTTACAGGTACCAACACTTGGTTTTGCTTACCCTTTCGGTCGGTATAACGAATCCATCAAAGCCCTTGTCAAAGAAAGCGGATATCATTATGCCTGTGGAGCTTTAAAGCGGCATCAGTTGCCGGCATCTGTTTATGAGCTGGTTCGAATTCCCGTCTACCGTACCGACGGAATTCATTCCATCGGAAAAAAGCTGGCTTACCCGGAAATTTCCTATGGAGAATATTGCAAACTGAAAGCCATCAGCAGCCTTTCCCGTCTGACACCACTCTATCAGAAGATGAGGAGGAGATGATCTCAGACTTTTATCCGGGGTGCAAGGGGAGTCTCACCTCTCGATCCTCGTTACTTATTAACCCAACACCTGAGGAATAGTGCCATGATACACATTGATCATGATCTGTGTGATGTGTGCGGGACCTGCGTCGGTGTGTGTCCCGTCGATTGTATATCCATGTCTGACACGACACTGAATATTGATGATGATTTATGCATTCAGTGTAATTTTTGCATCCAGGTGTGTCCAATGGAAGCCCTGAAGGAGGAGACCGATGATTAAGCGCGATTGGGATATCATCGTTGTGGGAGGCGGACCGGCGGGGACGGTGTTTGCCCGTTATGCTGCTGAAAAAGGCCTTTCTGTATTGGTTCTTGAAAAAGACCGGGAAATTGGATTGCCGGTGCGTTGCGGTGAAGGTGTCAGTATGCGTGGACTGGAAGCTTTCACACCGGTGAATCCCCGGTGGATTTGCCGGAAAATCAGTGCTGTAAATTTTTATGCACCTGATGGGACTTTAGTGGACCTGGATTTTAAGATGGAAGGAGCCATTCTAGACCGGTGTGTCTTTGACAGGGATCTGGCAGACCTTGCCGCTCAGGCAGGGGCACGGATCTATACCCATGCGAATGTGACCGATCTCATACTGGATGATCAAGTAGTACGGGGGGTTGTGGTCCGTTATCGCCATGAGGATGTCAAACTCTCGGCCCGGCTGGTTATTGCTGCCGATGGGGTGGAAAGCCGTATCGCCCGGAAAGCGGGCATCAAAACAGCCGTCACCCCGGAAAATATGGATAGTTGTGTCCAGGTAACAGCCCATGGATTGGATATGAATCCCGATGCCCTGAGTTTTTACATGAAACGGGAATATGCACCGGGAGGATATGTGTGGGTCTTTCCTAAAAGTGAAACTTCAGCCAATGTGGGACTGGGTATCAGTGGAAATTTTACCCATAAAATCAGTCCCTATAAATCCCTCATGAAATTCCTGGCCGATACTTTTCCCAATGCGTCCTGGAGCAGCCTGGTCGCCGGCGGTGTCCCCACGGATAAAACTCTGGACCGGATTACGGCGAATGGACTCATGGTGGTGGGGGATGCCGCCAGGATGGTGAATCCCCTGAGTGGGGGGGGCATCCATGCAGCTATGAAAGCTGGAAAACTGGCTGCCGATACAGCAGTCGAAGCATTGAAACAGAATGATGTGTCTGAAGAATTTTTGAAACGGTATGCCAAAGCCTGGCATGAGGAAGCCGGGAAAAATCATGAAGGCCTCTATCGTCTGAAAGAGGTAGTCAACAAACTGACAGATGAAGACCTGGATAAGCTGGGACACAAGATGGTGGCTATCCCGAAGGAAAAAAGAAGCCTGACACGGATTTTTAAAGCAGTCGCCTGGAATAACCCCCGCCTGATTATGGATGTGGCCCGGGCATTTTCCGGTATTTAAGGAATATGGAGTGTTATGCGATTAACTGAAAGTTTCTTGAGTGAGATTGGATTAAACCGCTTTGTAGCCTTTGATGTGGAAACGACCGGACTGGAACCGGAGAGTTGTGATGTCATCCAGTTTTCGGCATCTGTCTTTGAACAGGGGAAATTAAAGGAGACCCGGACTTTTTTCTGTAAACCCCGGGGGGAAGTCCCCGAATTTATCCGTCAACTGACCCGGATTACCGATGAGATGGTCAAGGATGAAAAACCCTTTTCCCAACGGATTGATGAGGTTCTTGATATTTTTGGGGACAGCCCGGTTGTCGGGCATAATATCAAATTTGATATCGCTTTTCTTGTACCCCATCTGAAGGAACCATTTACCAATCCACTTGTGGATACC
Organism: Fidelibacterota bacterium 46_43; assembly: GCA_001509335.1. Classification (GTDB taxonomy): domain Bacteria; phylum Fidelibacterota; class Fidelibacteria; order Fidelibacterales; family Fidelibacteraceae; genus Fidelibacter. The sequence continues at coordinate 9,131 of LGGY01000002.1, read as the reverse complement.
GTGGAACTCTCAAGGATTTTTCTCTACTATCTGCCGGACCGGAAGCTGGAATCCCTGGCTGCGCACTTCAATTTGCAAACAGAAGGAGCTCACCGGGCTGATGTGGATACAGAAAATACCGGTGAACTTTTTCTCCGTCTACTCGACCTTATGGTTTATTATGATTACCCGGTCTATGATCAGCTTGCCACCATTGCCGCACCTTTAGCCCAGGCTCCCAATACCTGGCTCTACCAACGATTTCTGTCTGTGTATCAGTCCCAGGGGAGAGTCCGGGATGAAAACCTGGCACCCCTCTATCCGGTTCCTGAAAATGCTTTGGGAGAATTTAAAAAGGGGGGAGATGACAATAGCGAAGACCGGGAGGATGTGACACTCCAAAAAGTGAATCCCCGGGACATCCAGGATGTATTCGGGATGAACGGAATCCTTTCACGGAAATTAAAGGGATATGAACTCCGGCCGGGTCAAATCCGTTTTGCATCCGATATTGTGACAGCCCTGAATAAAGGGAACTCCCTGGTGGGTGAAGCGGGCACAGGTGTGGGGAAATCCCTGGCCTATCTGATTCCTGCCATCAAATGGGTACGGAAAAACCGGGATGCCCATTTTTCTGTCGTGGTTTCATCCAATACCAAAGCCCTTCAGGAGCAACTTTTCGGCAAGGAAATCCCCTTTATTCAAAAAGAGATTGATTCCGATTTCACGGCTACATTGCTGAAGGGACGGAAAAACTACATTTGTTTGACCCGTTGGGAACAATTTTACCAGAATCTGGATGGAGCTGTGGACATATTTGACCGGGGAGATGTACTCCCCCTGATTGTATGGCTCCGTGAGACCCGGACAGGTGATATTGAAGAAAACAGTGGTTTCAGAGCCTCCCGCTATACCACTATCTGGAGCAAAATTTGCAGTGAAACGGGATATTGCACCACCAAACGTTGCAGTGACAAAGGGGGATGTTACCTGGGTAAAATACGCTGGAAATCCCAGAAAGCCGACCTGGTGGTTGTGAACCACTCCCTTTTGCTCAGTGATGCCGCGTCTGATAATCAGGTGCTCCCTGATCACCCCATTCTGGTCATCGATGAGGCCCATAATCTGACAAAAAGCGCCTATAAATATTTTGCCGTTGAAGTGGGGCCGTGGATTATCGATCAGGTTCTGGAAACTTTTTTTCGGCAGGGAAGGGATAATTTCGGGCTGCTTGTTTTGCTTAACCGGAAAATCAACAGACTCTCTGTCTCGGAATCACTTGCAAATTCCCTGTTGAAACGCATAGCTGCGTTTGAAAAAGAAACCCTCGAACTGCAACGGGAATCCCGGCAGTTTTTTAACCGTTTCCTGGATTTTATCAACGAAAATATCCGTACCGTGAATCAAAGGTATATCCTGAAAAACCGGTATAAACCCCATCAAAATCCCTTTGTACTGATGGGATTAGATAAAAGCCGGGACCGCCTGCTCAATCAGTATGAGAAAATAATTCTGAATTTCCGGCATTTCAGAGACACCCTGGAAAAACTCCCCCTGCAAGAACGGATGACCATGAGTGCCTTGCTGGATGATTTTGACACATCCCTGAAAATGCTGGAAGAATTGAAGCAAAATCTTGAAACAGTATTGATTCCCGAGCATGATGACTGGGTTTACTGGTATGAAGTGCCTGTCGATCCCAAGAATTTCAATATCGGATTGTATGCCGTTCCCCTGGCCGTGGATGCTTATATTTATGAACGGATTCTCCGGCGGAAACATTCAGTGATTGCCACATCGGCCACTCTGACCATTGCCGGTTCTTTTGAATATTTTAATAAAACAACCGGATTTTCCCGTCTGGATCCGGGCAGTCTCATGTGTCGCGTTTATGAAAGTCCCTTCGACTATGCCAGTCAGTGCGCCGTGTATGTTCCTACCTTTCTTGGAGATCCGGGACACGCGAAATTTGAAGAAAATGTGGCCGACCTTCTGAATGAAATTGCTGCCCGCTTTCAGCCCGGTATGCTGGTTTTGGCAACATCTTATTATTCCATTAAGCAGCTTAGCGAACGCATGCACATCCCCTATAAAGAGGAAAATGTCCCCCTGATTTATCAGGCAGGTTCGGCATCCCGGAGCGCCCTTCTGAACCGTTTTCGTGAATCAGGCAACGCTACACTGATTGGAACCGAATCTTTTTGGGAGGGAGTGGATATCCCCGGGGATGCCCTGGAAATGCTTGTCATGCTGAAACTCCCCTTTGCTGTTCCTTCGGAACCTATCGTGGAAGCCATTACGGAGAAAATTAAAGAGAGTGGAAAAAATCCCTTTCTGGAATACTCTGTCCCTGAAGCAGTGATCAAATTCAAACAGGGATTCGGACGCCTTATCAGAAGCCGCAGCGATACAGGCGTCGCCCTTTTTCTGGATAATCGTCTTAATTTTAAACGATATGGACGGATCTTTATGGATTCACTTCCAGGAAAATATTCCTTTGTGAAAAACAGGGAAGAATTTTTCAAGTATCTGGAAACCTGGTACCGCCGGAAAAGGCAATCCCGATAAATTTGGAGTTGCAAAATTTATAAACCACCGGGGAACTTTTTGTCCATAAAGGTGTGAAAAAGACAGTTTGATATATTACATAATTATATTTTTTGACAGAAACAAAGAGGAAAAACAATGATCAAAGTTGAACACCTCACAAAGCATTACGGACATGTAAAGGCTGTAGATGATATTTCTTTTCATGTCCGGGACGGAGAAATCCTGGGATTTCTTGGTCCAAACGGTGCCGGAAAATCAACAACCCTCCGGATCATGACATCCTATCTGACCCCCACGTCGGGAAACATTTTTATCAACGATCTGAATGTTCTTGATGATTCCCTGGATATCCGGAAAATCATTGGATATCTTCCGGAAAATAACCCCCTTTACCCGGAAATGATTGTCTATGATTTTCTGAAATTTTCCGCTGCAGCCCGGCGAATTGAAGGCAAAGCTTTTGAAGAGCGTCTTAAAAAAGTCTCTGACCTCTGTGGGCTACATGGTGTAATCCATAAAAAGATTTCGGAACTATCCAAGGGATATAAGCAGAGAACGGGTCTGGCACAAGCCATTTTTCACGATCCGGAAATTCTGATTCTGGATGAACCCACAACAGGTCTGGATCCCAATCAGATTGTGGAAATCCGGAACCTTATCAAGCAACTGGGAAAAGAGAAAACGGTTGTCATTTCATCCCATATCCTCCAGGAAATACAGGCAACGGCGGACCGGATGGTGATTATCAATAAAGGAAAAATTGCCGCAGATGGAACTATAGATGAACTTATGAGCGGCTTCAAAGGTTTTACACGGCTTCACCTGGAAATTGAAGGAGCAGATCATGTGAAAGACCTGACAGGTATCCATGAGAAAATGAAACTTGCGGACATTCACACTTCGAATGGTATCACAAAAGTGGTAATTGAATATCCCAATACCCTGGATTTAAGAAAGGATGTCTTCCAATATGTTGTGAAAAAAGGGTGGACTCTTCTGGAGATGAACCGTCATCGCACCTCTTTGGAAGACATGTTCAGAATTCTTACCGTGGAAGAAGGAGGAGAAGCATGAATACTGTCCGATTGATATACCGGAAAGAAATGAGCGCATATTTCAACAGCGCCGTTGCCTATATCACGTTGATCATTTTTCTCCTGATCAATGGCTGGTTTTTTACCAGTTCTTTTTTCCTTATCGGCCAGTCCGACCTGAGAATCTTATTCAATTCCATACCCTTGGTTTTTATCTTTTTCATACCGGCTATCACCATGGGGTCACTGGCCCGGGAAAATCACGCCGGAACCATGGAATTTTTAACCACTTTGCCGGTGGATGATTACCAGATTGTGCTCGGAAAGTTCTTCTCCGCCGTGGCATTGATAGGGGTTGGACTCCTTTTTACTCTGCCTCATTTTATCACCCTCCTTTTTGTGGGAACCGGCCCGGATATCGGAGCCATTCTGTGCGGATATGTGGGACTCCTGCTGGTCGGAGCCATGTATGCTTCCATCGGGATGTTTGGAAGTGCCGTGTCCAATAATCAGATTACATCCTTTCTTCTGAGTTTTATTATCATTTTTGCCCTTTACCTTTTTGATAAAATCCTCATTTTTGTCCCCACCTTTCTCAGCGGCATTCTGCAGTTTCTCAGTACAGACTACCATTTCAGCAATATCAGCAGAGGTGTCATCGATTCAAGGAATATCATCTATTTCCTTTCGGTTATCTTCTTTTTTCTGACACTCTCTGTCAGAGTCCTTGAAATTCGGAAATGGAGGTAAGTATGGCCCGCATCAATAATAAAAAACAGTTCGCACTCTCACTCGTATTCTTAGCCGTGATTTTGATACTGATCAATATCATATCCCGGTCCATCTTTTTCCGATGGGATTTGACCCGGGGAAATATTTATTCCCTGAGCGAATCCAGCAAATCAATAATTAACCAGCTGGATGACCGGATGACAGCCCGGGTTTTCTTTTCCGAAGATCTTCCTGGTGAATATGTGAATTCCCGGCGGTATTTGCAGGATATCCTCGAGGAATACAGGGCATACTCCAATGGAAATTTTCATTTTGAATTTGTCAATCCCGATGATAATGAAAAAGCCAAAGAGGAAGCTTTCGGTTACCGGATTCCCCCCATTCAGCTTCGGGTTCTTGAAAATGATAAACTGGAAATTAAAAATGTCTATATGGGACTGGTCCTCTTGTACCGGGATAAGAAGGAAGTCCTGCCAGTGATTCAAACCACAGAAGGGCTCGAGTATGATCTGACGGCGGCAATCAAAAAGATGTTGGCAAAGGATCTGAAAACAATTGGGCTTATTGCCGGTAAAGGGGAAGGTGTTCAGACCCATCAGCTTTCCCAGTTTCTGAATCAAACCTATAAAGTTCGTCCGGTTTCCCTGAATTCACCTATTCCATTGGATATTGATCTCGTTCTCATGAATGGTGTCATGGATTCCCTCAGCATGGATGAACTGTACCATTTGGATCAATTCCTGATGCGCGGTGGAAAGCTCTTCCTCTCCCAGGCAAGACAGGAAGCAAAGGTTCAGGAAGGCATAGCCGAATCCATTGCTTCAAATATTTTTTCCTTTCTGGAACACTATGGTTTAACCATCAACCCGGATATTGTGATTGATAAGCTTTGCAGCCAGATTCAGATTCAGCAGCGTCAGGGCATTTTTGCATTCAATAATTTGGTGGATTATCCTCCCATCCCTGTGATACGCCGGTTCAATGAAGAAAGTCCCATTGTATCCGGATTGGATGAAGTGCGGGTTTTCTTTCCTCATGAAATCACGGCATCCCCTGATTCGGGGACATTTACACCTCTGATGTGGACATCCAAAAATTCCGGTTCACTGGCTGAAGGCTATTTCCCGGCTCCGTCCATGGGGGGGAATTATACGCTCCGGAACGGGTATAATATCTATCCTATGGATAATAAGCAGCTCCAGAAATTCGATAAAGGCCCCATGGTTGTTGCGGGATTGCGGACAGGTTATCAAAGCAGTTTCTTTGCTGACAGCAGTGAATATGCTGAAAAAGAAGATTTTTTAGCTTTCACAAATGATCTCAATCTATTATTGATAACGGACAATCGCTTTTTCGATGATATGCGGGCTGCAGGAATCCCGGAAAATACAGCGCTCATTTTGAATGCCGCAGATGTGATGACAGGTGATGCCGAACTGGTTTCCATCCGTAACAGGGGCATAAAAGTCCGGCCTTTGAAACCGGAAATCCTGACCTCCGATACTGCACGGAATGTATGGAAATGGGTTAATATGATCACCCCTTCATTGCTTGTCATCCTTTTTGCCCTCTTTAAAGCGGGGCAAAATCGTAAAAAACGCCGGAAACTGGAGGAATATTATGGCTAAACATATTCATTGGATTCGTTATGCTGTCGTCCTGATAACGGCCATCCTGGTATTATGGATTGTCCAGAGCCGGGAGAAACAATTTGAATCGCAGGAAGTGCCTGTTTTCGATTTTAACCCGGAAACAGTAACATCCATCCATATATGGAAGGGTACAGATTCCCTTGCTTTGCTCCGCGAGGATACACTCTGGGTCTTTCAGGAACCGGATACAGGTGTAGTGGATCAACAGATGGTGCAAGATTTTTTAAAAATGCTCTCAGAGATGAGTCATGGTTCATATATCGCATCCAATCCGGAATACTATGCTGAATATCACCTGGATGAAACGTCTGCCACGCATCTTACCTTGAAAGCGGACAATGACATCGTGGGAGAAATACTTGTGGGGCGTTCAGATGTTTCTCCGGTCAAAGATAACATCCGCTATCCTCATGATCCCCATGTCTACCAGGTGGATTTAAAACTGACACGCCATTTGAGACCTCAGGCCGCTTTTTGGCGGGAGTAGTTCATTTTTTAAAAAAAAGTTGAAATAATTCCGGGAAAGAGACAAACTTCTTGAATCTTTCCCGGAATGTGCTGATTTTTCCACACTGGAGGGAAGCATGGCAAAAATTGAGCTGACCATCGATGAATTTGTGGATTTATATACCCGATATTTTGAAGCGGCAAAAAATCCGGTTCGGAATCTTGTGGCTGTAGATTCCAAAACCGTCCGGGGGGAAATCAACGTCCCCTCACTTTCCCTGGATTTTCCTGTTACTCTGACCTTTGATTCCTACATGAAGCCCAATATCCTTTTTAAAATTGTGTCCAAAAGTTCCTTGGTGAAGAAATTATTACCGATTGTAAGCCGGTTTGTGGAACGGTATCAAAATAATATCGTGACATTGAAGATGCCTTATATCATCATAGATACGGAAACAGCCATGAAAAAAATTGCTGAGCTCATACAGGTTTTGGATGTACAGCATGATGGAGAAAAATTCTTGATTGAAATCGGTGTAAGAAACATTTAAAAGGAGACTTATGAAAAAAACCACCCTTATTATTGCTTTAATCATGAGCATATCAGCATGTGCTATCAAACCCACAGAAAACAGGATAGAAAAGACATTAGCCATAGAAGAAGATTCCGTTTTTATTCAGGAAGCCCTTAACATGATAGAGGATGTAGAGTCTTCCGAATTGAAGTACCGGCTGACGGAAAGACTGCTTCCTTTGGTCGTGGACAGGGAGGAAGATATATATCAATTGGTACTGAATGCCACCCGGGAGAGTCATAATGCCATGCAATATGCCATGCTGGCAAACACTATTGCCTGGAAAAACAGAGAAAACACCCTCCTGGAGGACAGACTCTTTTCATTGATTGAAGACGCAGCAGTTCAATGCCGTACCGGCGAGTTTATTGATGCATTGTCCGTTTATCTGGATAAACGGGGATATTCTCCATTGGAGAAAATTGAAGCTGAGCCGCAGTACAGATCCATGATTTTGGATACCTATGCTTATTACCTGATGAAAATGGGCAGGGTAGAGGATGCCCTGGATGTCTATGAGGAAATTCTGGCTGAATACGATGATCCGGAAATTCTGATTAATGTATCACGTGCTCAGGCAAAACTGAACCGGTATCAACATGCCATGGAAAACGTTCTCAAAGCTCTCTCCCGGGCTCCTGCTCATGAGGATGCTTTATCGTTGATTTATGAATACGGTGAATCCCTCTCATATCCTGCATCAGCTATCGATACAATGGTTGAGAAGGCTGTGAGTGACGCCCATGAAGCCATTATCAGTACGTTGGACGAGATTCGAATGGACAAGCCTATGCCGGTTTTCAAACTGGAGAACCTGGATGGCTCAGTTGTCCGGTCCTCCGATCTTCAGGGCAAGATTCTGGTGATTGATTTTTTTGCTACCTGGTGCGGGCCCTGCCGACGTGCATTGCCAAAAGTACACCAGCTATACCAATCCTATGAAAATGATGAGGATGTCCGTTTTTTAATCGTATCTACAGATAAAGATAAATCCAAAGTCCGCCCTTTTATTGAAGCAAATCAATATTCTTTTCCCGTCTACTATGGAAACGGCGTGTCAGAAAAATTCGAAATCAAGGGAGTGCCAACCATGTTTGTGGTTGGACCCGATGGCAAAATCCGTTACGAGAAAATCGGATATGCCGAAGGGGAAGATCTTGAATTTACTCTGATGATGTATGTGAATTCGTTACGTTGAGATATTGAGACGTTTAGACGTTTTGTCTTTCTATATTTTTGTGTACACGCAGTTAAGCATTAAATTGCAGAAAAGAAAAAGAAAGGAAGACCAGTGTTCAAAGAACGAAAAACGTATCCTCCGGAAGGATGTGTAAGGAATATCCGTTCCTCATGGAATCGACAAAACAACAGTCAGGCCCCTTTATCCTTAAAAAATAAAATGGATATGTTCAAAACAGGCGATGTTTTAACGACAGCCTTTGATAACTAAAAAACAGATGTATACCGGAGAAATTCATACCTTTTGGGGCAACCCTTATCGTCTGCATGTCATAGAGCAGGCGTCTCCTCCCCAAGTGTGGCTTGGAGATGAAAAGACCCTGATTATGCAGATTCAAGCGGGAATGGACCGGGATGAACGGAAAGTTCTTTTGGAGGATTGGTATCGTCGGCAGCTTAAAAAGGTGATTCCTGATTTCATATCACATTGGGAGCCCGTCCTGGGTGTTCATGTAAAGGAATGGAGAGTTAAAAAAATGAAAACCCGGTGGGGAAGCTGCAATATTCAGGCACAAAGAATCTGGCTTAATTTGGAACTGGCCCAAAGGCCCCCTAAGTGCCTGGAATATATAGTTGTTCACGAGATGACTCATTTGCTGGAACGATATCACAATGCCCGATTTTATCGATTAATGGATTCCTGGATGCCGGATTGGCGGGATTACAAAGAGTTGTTGAAATAAATTCCGGATATTCCGTAAACCTTTATCTTATTGTGTTTTGATTCATCAATTTTTATCATTCGGTAGAATAAATCCAACGAAAAATTAATAAAATGATACACTTATTACTTCATAAGTACCATTTTTCGGATGGATGTATTGCTTTCGTATTCGATCTGATACATGTATACACCAGATGGTACAAGGTGATTGTTTTGATCATACCCATCCCAATACACAACCTTATGACCGGCTTGTTCA
>LGGY01000048.1 GCA_001509335.1 Fidelibacterota bacterium 46_43 | reverse complement strand
ACCGTGTCCGGAAACGGAACCTTCCCCTGGATGGCCCTTCTGGTTTAAAAACATTTTTAAATGAACGGATTGAGACGTTTACACAGCAGTTTCAGGATACCCACACTCTGAATGAAGCCCGGAAACTCTGGATCCGTTCTCAAAAAACACAATCCTTGCAAAAAATGCTGCAGAACGAATTTTATAAAGAATTGGATGAAGAACGGGCAGAACGATTTAAACACCGTTTATTTGATCGGACTGTTCATCCCACACAAATTCATGCCCTGCCGGTTGAGCAGGATTTTCGCAGTATCATCGATTTGATTTGCCGGGATAATGTCGTCACCACTGAACTGAAAATGCGCCTGGCACGCTCTCTGGTGAATGAATTTTTAGGTGAAAATGTGGCCATCTCTTCGTCGCAGGAAGCGTATGAGCTGGTCCTGGATGTCAGAGCCTGGCAGGATGCTGAAGCCAGGGCACAATTGTTTCATGGTGTGGAAAGCCCGGTTCTCCTTTCTTTTTGGAGTGACTGGGATGGGAGTTCACGCCCCAGCGGTCAGGGACACCGATTGGCTGCAGCAGTCCTTCTGTATGATGTTCAGCGTATGGCCGGACTTCTGAAACATGCCCGAAAAATTGATCCGTCCTATATCCCACCGGAAGACCTCTGGAAAAAAGTCCAGAAACTGGAGGATACAACCCGCAAATTTTGGAAACTTTTAAACCGGATTACCGATTTGACGGTAGAACTGGCAGAACGTTATCAATCCCTCATGCCCTATGATCTGGTCAATCCTTCCGCGTTCCGCAAAATGCTGGGCAAGGTTGGGCTTTCAGGGGACCCGGTGCGGAAAATCTGGCAGCACAATGATAAACTGGAACAGCAAATGCAAAAACTCCGGGAAGAACGACGCTTCTGGCTGGAGTACTATTTTTTGCTGAACAAGCAACTCCGGAAAACAATACACGATTTTATTCCCCGGATGGCCGGCAGACTGGATGACCCCAACATTTCTCTACCATTTGTGGCATTCAAAAGCGCCGTCAAAAGAGTTGCCCTGACACCCCGGATTCATCAGAAGCAGATTATGGACAGGGATCAGTTTGCCATAGATACAACTGTCTATAATATCTGTGAAATTAATACGTTGGCACAACAGACCGGGCACCCCCGTATGGTGCCTGCCCTTCAGGTGAGTATGAGCGATACCCCAAGGGCTTTTGTCAATCTGGACCGGAAATTTTTACAACACCGGGAAACACTCAGCCGTTCAGGTGGACAGCCGGCTCCCCCGGTATGGATCATTCCCCTCTTTGAAGAAATGGACCGGGTGAAAAGTATCCGCCAATATCTGGATGAGCTTTGGTCTTATGCTGGCCGGACACGGCGGGTAGAACAGAGTGAACAGGACCGCTTTAAAGAGATGGTTTGTGAATTTTTTATCGCCGGTTCGGATTTAAGTCAACAGGTGGGACAGGCCGGGAGTCAGGAGTTATATCAGCATGCCCGGGTGGATATGAAAGAGTGGCTGGCAACCCGGGGACTTGCAGCTGACGTGCGGGTGAAATTGGGCAGTGGTGAACCTATGCAACGCCAGGGTGGTTACTATGATCCCCTGGCAGGTAAACCCGTGACGGTACCGGAAGGATTGAAGGAATTGCCGGATGGACCTCTGAAGCTGCAACTCTCATCAGCCCGCTTCCCCCTCAGAGGAATCTGGCAAGGATGGGAATTCCGGACCTTTCAAAGTACCGTAAGTGAAAGCATCCGTTTTCTGAGCCTTGAAGACAGAACGGTTCTCCTCCATCACCTGTCAGTCTCATCAAAAGACCATGCCGATCAGGTCCGTCGAATGAATGATACTTTTCAGGGCACCCGGAACCGATCCGTGATGCAGCGCCGGCAAATGATTGAATCCCTCTATGGATATGCGCCCGATACGGCCATGGACCGCTTCATTGAGATACATACCCGGAATTTCCGGCAAATTCTCTATGGCCGGGATGAAGACCTGACAGGCCTTCATCTGGTGAGTTATTTTCTTTCCAGGATCGTACCCACTCTCCGGGACCGTCCTACTATCCGCCCGGTGAGTTCACAGGAGGGACGGGAAGTCCTTCAGCGTTTGGCACGGATTATTCCCATGGCGGAAAGCGGCAGCATGCTCCGGGCTATCGGTCATCAGCGCAGCCAGACGGTGATGATCGGGGTGAATCAACTGTCAACCGGACTTTTTCGGGCTTTTCGGCAGTTTATGGAGGATCCGGAATGGAAAGGAGAAGGCGAGATAATCCTGAAGGACAGAATCTTATCTCGTTTGCCTTGCCTGGATATTCTGAAAAGCATCCGCCTTTATCAGGATCCTGACCTGAAAATTGTACATGAAGCAGCCCTGGCTTTTCCACCGGGGAATTCAGCTTTTGCTGCCCTTGAAGAGGACCATCAGCTTATACGGGATATGATCCCTCTCCTTCAGGGAGAAGTGTTAAGGCAATTGGGACTTCCTGTTCAGGATATTTTAACTGAAAACGGAGTGGATCCGGATATTTTATCAGCTCTCCATCCCGAACTGGCTGTTTTAATGCAATACGATTTTATGAACCGGGATAAAGAAGTATTTTTTTCATCCATTCACCATATACCCTCCGATGACTGGCTACAGGCTGTTTTGTCGGAGTTGGGAAAACCCGGTATTATCGGATTTCACCGGAAGGCAGTGTGGGATATTGTTTCAGACAGTGTCCTGGAAAAGATCAAAAGTTTTAATGAATTGGCAGCAGCCTTGAATACCCTGGCAGGCATTTTCCCTGACGGGGCTATGGATGGGCAGAGTGACAATTCTTTTGGCAATCTCTTTCGGCAGGTGTTGCGCCTGCCATCCTCCCCGGAAGATGATCGCCTGAAAATACTCCTGTTGGAAGCTGTCCGTATGCTCCGTACCGCTACCACGCGGCAGACGGAAGTTCCGGTGGATGTCCTTAGAGTGATCCGGGATGTCCGGCAAATCATTAAAATGGAAGAAACCGCCCTAAAAACTTCAGAACGCAATCTTATTCAAGCTCACCTGCTGGCTGTGGCACGGCTGACAGGCGAAAACGGATAAGGAAGAGTTTAGGCTTTGTTTGTCAGCGCTTTCATGAAATGATACCGTGCTTTTTTCCCACTTTATAAAATTTATCCAGGCAAAAATCTAATTGTGATTGTGTATGAGTCGGCATGTAACTGGTCCGTAATAGGCACCGGTTTTCCGGAACAGCAGGAGAGATTACAGGATTCGTATAGACCCCTTCTTTAAATAGGTCTTTCCACACCCGAAAGGTTTTCATCTCTTCACCGATGATAACAGGAACAATCGGTGTCGTGCTCATTCCGATATCGAATCCCATCTTTCTTAGGTTCTTTTGAATATAGGCGGCATTTTCAAGAACCTTCTCCCGGCGCCAGGGCTCTTTTTCAATGATATCCAATGCTTTGGAGACCATTGCCACGTTCGAGGGGGGTAATGCAGCTGTGAATATCATGGTTCGGGTGTTGTGTTTCAAATAATCTATAACCGGTTCTTCTGCTGCAACAAATCCTCCAATACAGGCCAGAGATTTACTGAAAGTTCCCATAATCATATCCACATGATCCGTCAATCCAAAATGGGCTGCTGTCCCGTTTCCTTTGGGACCCAATACACCCAGGGAGTGAGCATCGTCTACCATCAGGCGGGCACCGTATTTGCCGGCGATCTGCACAAGCTCAGGCAGATTAATGATATCCCCTTCCATGGAAAAGACCCCATCCACTACGATAAAACGCCCTTTTGTTTTATCTGCAGCGGACATCTTGTTTTCAAGATCTTTCATGTTGTTGTGCTTAAAGCGGATAATCTCTGCCCGGGAAAAACGGGAACCATCCACAATGGAAGCATGATTGAGTTCATCACTGAATAAAAGGTCTCCAGGTCCTACCGTGGTGGCGATAACGCCTAGATTTACACCGAAACCTGTTGAAAATACCAAAGCGGCTTCTTTACCTACAAACCGAGCCAATTTGATTTCCAGCTCATCATGAAGGACCAAGTTCCCATTTAAAAAGCGGCTTCCCGTCAAGCCGGATCCATACCTCCGAATTGCTTCGATGCCTGCTTCCACAATTTCCGGATGCTTTGTGAGCCCCAGATAATTGTTGGATCCCAACATCAATACTTTTTTCCCATCTATGACAACCTCTGTCGTATCAGATTCCTGAATTTTCAGAAAATAGGGATAGTACCGAAATGCTTTGGCCGTTTTAGCCCGTGTAAAATTGTACATTTTGTTAAAAACATCGGGATATTTACTAAAATACTTAGCTCTTCGGGCTTTTAATTTTTGTTTCGCTATATCTTTCAGTTCGGGTAACATGTGAGGTCCTTTCTTCTGTATTTGGGAAAAATATATGAAAAACCACGTAAATTCGGAAATATTATGGTCTGTTAAGCGGAACGAGGAGCATGATGACCATTCCTGAATAGCGTTGACAGAATTTACTTTCAATTAACTCATTTTGAAGATAAAACAGACAGGACCATCGGGTATTCGGGAGGGGATACAGAATGTTCCGGGTTTAGGCCGTTTTATTAAGGGATTATCATCACTATAGATGATTTCAAAATGTCTGTTATTCATGTTTTAAAATACAAAAACCTTTTCAAAATCCAAGGGTGTTTTTTTACCGGGAAGATGAAGGTGGGGCCGTTTTGTGTTATAATGTTCCACGGCTTCCCGGCATTTTTGGATAAGTGTTGAAAGATTGGGGATATCCCAGTATTTCAAATACTCATTTTTAATAATTCCGTTTACTCGTTCTGCATAGGCATTTTCCAGAGGATTAAGGCACAAACTGATGGCAATAGTATGATCTGTTAAATACTTCACATAGGCCATTTCACCGTATTGAGAGCCCCTGTCAGAGTGATGGATAATACTAGAGTTTATATATTGAAATCTTTAATGCCTTTAAATTTGCAGTAGCGCGAAGAGGACGGACTTGAGAATATCTTGGGTAATTTCTCTGCTTCCAAAGCCGATTTGTCCTTAAATTCCCGGAAGAAAAAATATGGGAAACAATACTTCATGATTGAAACC
>LGGY01000047.1 GCA_001509335.1 Fidelibacterota bacterium 46_43 | reverse complement strand
AGATCCGGGATCCTATCAAATAGCTGTCCGCCTGGGAGCTCCGGTTAAAAAAGTCCGGATGTCATTGAATCTGATCAATACCAAAATTCACTTCTGGAGGATTAAAAACCGTACGCAGATCCGGACAGAATTCGTAAAAAACCCTTTATATCACATTTACTTTTCCCATGCCGATATGCAACTTTATCAAAGCCTGAAAGAACGACTTAAGACCCATACATCTGTATATACGGTATCTTTGGGCCTTAGCCAGTTATTGGGTAATATTCAGTTTATGGGAGAAAAAGAGATGACCATGAAAAAAGGGGAGGATGTGATCCCGGTTCATTCGGTCATTCCCCGCTGGAAAAAGACGGTAAAATCTATTGAATATCCAGAAGGTGCTGAAATATTTTCGGTAAATTATCCCCTGCACATGACACCGGAGCGGGTTGTGGATGACAGGGATGTTGTCCTTTTCGATCGAAACGGACATGCTATTCATTGCATACCAGACACGTATTGCCAGCTGGAAACGGGAGAAAATATTGTCCTCTTTTGAGTGTCTTGCCCGTCCCGGTGAACCGCTGATTGTCCACAGCAGACGGGTGGCAGAGGGTATGCTCCACCGCTTGCATGAATCCGGAAATGTATTCCCTGAGGATGCCCCTTTATCATTTTGGGAAAAAATTGTGTGGATTATTGGCATGACCCATGATTTGGGAAAGGCGACACATTATTTCCAGACATATCTGAAATCCCCGGAAGATGAGAAAGAAAAAATTAAGAACAAGCCCGAAACCCACCACAGTCTGTTATCCGCCCTTTTTACATTCCGGCTTACCGAAGAATTGATGGCCTATCAATCGTCTGAATATCAGGGTGCGTATGGTGAGTTCCTGCCCTTTTTTGCTTTTTGGGCTGTAAAAAAACACCACGGTTCACTGGAAGATCCTATCCGTGATGAACTATGTACACCACATTTTCATGAGATTCCCAGACAAATAAGGGCGATGAATCCTGAGGTCTTATCAGAACATCTGGACACATGTTATGAAAAAATATCCCTCCCCTTAAAAAAAAATCTCCTCCCGGTCCATATTGATTCCTGGATCCATGAAACATTTAAAAACCAGTTAAGCCAAACATCCATCCGCCATAAACTCCTTCGGTCTTATCCCTCCGATGAGAAGGGATATTTTCTCATGACCTATTTTTATTCACTGCTGCTGTATGCCGATAAAAATTCGGTGATTTTTGAGCACCATATACCGGAAAGACCCGATATCAGTCCAATGGCAGTTCAGGATTACAAGAAAAGAACCTTCGGCAAGCCGGTGAAAGAGATGGATTACATTCGTGAATCGGTTTTTACAGAGGCCCTTTCCAATGCGGAACGGGTAGATATTCAAAAGGTGAAAAGCTTTAGCCTGAATATTCCCACAGGGACAGGAAAGACCCTGACAGGCCTGGCAACAGCCCTGATATTGAGAGAGAGGATCCGGTATTTGGAAGGATATACACCGCGGATTATTTACGCCCTGCCATTTATGAGCATTATCGATCAGAATTTTCAGGTATTCCAGGATGTATTCAATGATCCGTCATCGCGAATGCTGCTGAAACATCATTCCATGGCCGATTTGTTCTACAGGGAGGAAGGTACCGATAAAGAACATGATGTGAATGAATCCCGTTTTCTGATTGAAAGCTGGGACTCAGAAATCATAGTCACAACATTTGTCCAGATTTTTCATACGCTTTTATCTAACAATCACCATTCCTTGAAAAAATTCCACAAATTTGCCGGATCCATACTTATCCTGGATGAAGTTCAAAGTCTCCCTTTGAAATTCTGGGGATTGGTCCGCCTGATGCTCAGAGGGTTGATTCGATACCTGAATGCCCGTATCATTTTCATGACGGCCACACAACCCGAGTTGTTAACAAGGGAGGAAGTATATGAATTGGTCCCCCGGAAAGACCGTTACTTTTCCCGTTTGAATCGTGTGACAATGAGTTTTCATCCGGAAACAGTGACTCTTGACGACCTGGCAGGCTTGCTCAGCGAGGAAATTGAAAAAACGGATGATTCTATTCTGGTTATTTTGAACACCATCGGTGAAACACTGATATTATTCGAAGAAATGCAAAAAAGGTGTCCCGATTTGAAAAAAGAGTACCTGTCCACTAACATTATTCCCCTGTCCAGGCAGGAGCGTATCGCCCGAATCCAGAGAGATTCGTCCATTCGGTTAGTGATCACAACCCAGCTGGTGGAAGCGGGAGTCGATCTGGATATGGATCAGGTCTGGCGTGATTTTGGTCCGCTGGATACCATCAATCAGGCTGCGGGTCGCTGTAACCGGCATGGTTTCAAATCACAAAAGGGAAAAGTTCGGATTTTCAAAATCACCGATGAACAGGGCAGGTTATATTATAAGCGCATTTATGGTGATAATCCCTTAGGTATGATACTCACGAAGTCCATTTATAAAAACAGGGATGAAATAGAAGAAAAAGATTTTCTGGAATGTATTTCAGAGTATTATACCCTGATTCAGGAGGGATTGGAGCACCCTTCGAGTGACCATTTTATTCAGTCTGTCCAATCCCTGCACTATCCGGATATTGGCCGTTTTACCCTGATAGATGACAGCAGGTATTATCAGGTGGATCTTTTTATAGCCGTGGATTCTACAGCAGAATCTATCTGGCAGCGATTTTGTGACATATCAGTTATGGCGGATCCCCTTGAAAAACACCATGCCCTATATGGTATTAAAAAAGACCTTTACCGGTACATTATATCTGTGCCTTGTCAGAACGTGAAAACAAAGCAACGTGGTATTCATGTTTTACCTTTAAAACGTGTGCCGGATTATTACGACAGCATCACCGGTTTCAGGCGATCAGAGCGGTTTATTGAAGAAGAAGAGACCGTTATATTTTAGAGAGTTTTTTTGTAAGGGATATTTGTCAGCTGACATTGCTTTTCCGAAGAATCATGAGATATTAATTTAGTTGTAAAGGAGGATTTGATGCATCTGGTGATCAATAAATACGGAACATCTTTGCGGAAGAGCGGAGAAATGTTGGAAATTTCAGGGAAAGACAGCAAACAACGTCTTTCTGTGAAAAAAATATCATCACTTGTTATAGGGACAGGTGTGCACATGAGCACGGATATTGTAGAAATGGCATTGAAAAACAACATAGACATTTTATTTCTGGACAAATTTGGCAATCCGTATGGTCGTTTCTGGCATGCCCGGATGGGGAGTACCACCCGGATTCGCCGTCGGCAGCTTGAACTGAGTCAGCATCCGGAAGGGCTTCAGTTTGCCTTGCAATGGATGAAGCGGAAACTGGATAATCAGATCGACTTTCTCCAGGATATGTCTCTTCGGCGGACAGGTTTGTATGGAGATATCATGCAAACCATAGAAGGATTAAAAGAATACCGCAAGGAAATATCCATGCTTAGGGGAAATCTTGAGGAGGTTCGGGGACGTGTTTTCGGTCTGGAAGGAAGTGCCGGGCGATTGTGGTGGACTCAGTACAGTGCTTTATTGCCAAAAACCTACCAGTTTTCAGAAAGAAGCCGGCAGCCGGCTAAAGATGAAGCCAACGCACTTCTCAATTATGGATATGGTATCATGTACAGTCAGGTTGAAAAAGCCGTTATCCTGGCCGGAATGGATCCCTTCATTGGCTTTATCCACACAGATAATTACAACAAAGTAAGTCTTGTGTTTGATGTGATTGAACAGTACCGGATATGGGTGGAAGAGGCCGTTGTATCTCTTTTCAGCAAGCGCCTGATCAAAAAGGAACATTTTACACCGTTGGCGAATGGCATATCCCTGAATGAAGAGGGGAAACGGATTTTTATTCCTCATCTGTTTGATTATCTGGAAGCACCCCGGCGATACAAGGGCCGGGATGTGAGTCGTAAAGATCAGATACAGCTGGATATGTATGCCACGGCCCGTCAGATATTGCATATAAAAATAGAAAACCAGGGACACACCGGATGAAACATGATGAGAATCTCACATGGGTCATTTACGACATATCAAAAAACAAGGCCCGGCGAAAAATTGTAAAAGCCACAGAAGAAGCCGGTTTATATCGTGTACAAAAATCGGTCTTCCTGGGATCTATTAACAGGGCATGTCTGGATGAAATGGTTTTGAAAGTAAAAGAGTGGCTCAATGAGGAAACGGACAGCTTGTATGTATTCCCCATGTGTGAAGCCGACTTTAAAAAAATCATATTGTTGGGACAGGCATTTGACAGGAAAATGGTCACGGATGATATCAAATCTTTATTCTTTTAGGGGGATGAGGACCATGAGTTTTAAGATAACGCCATCACATCTTTTAAGTTACCATTTTTGTCCACGTTTTATCTGGTTTATGTATGTCCTTGCCATACCTGAATATGAAGAACAGCGTTTCAAGGTACAGAAGGGGAAGGAAATTCATGAGAACCGACAGAAGCATAATCCGGATTATTTATGGAAAAAGCTGGAAGTGGTCAGGCGATATGGCCCGGTGGCTTTGCAAGTGTCAAAAGAGCATTTAAGTGGAGTTCCGGACGACATTGTCGAGCTGGATGACGGGAGTCTGGCACCGGTGGATTACAAGTGGGCGGTATATCCAGAATTTGTCTATCCGGGACATCGAATGCAGATTGGGGCATACGGTTTATTGATTGAAGAAATTTACCAAAGACCCGTGCACAGGGGATTCATTTTTTATATCCGGGATGGATCGAGAGTTATGGAAGTAAAGATAAGTAAGTGGTTAAAGGAAAAAGTTCGTGAATCGACGGAACGGATTGTATCCATCATACAGGGGGAGGACATACCGGATGTGACCGGGCGAAAGATCCGGTGTTTGGATTGTGTTTACCGGAACATTTGCGTGTTATAAAAAAGTGATGGAATAAACCTGGAAAAGTGGGATTGATTGGAGAATACTACTTGAAAAGGGCCAGGAAAAAGCATAATTTTTTTTGAAATTTACTTTTTTTTGAGAAAAAATTATTTTTCCCGATACGGTTCTTTGACAATAAGGGTCTGATAATCAACAAATTACAAGGATCAAAAGTGTGCAAAAAGGGTTCAAAACGGGGCAAAAAAT
>LGGY01000201.1 GCA_001509335.1 Fidelibacterota bacterium 46_43 | reverse complement strand
CTGGTGACCAAGGTTTTGTGGTTTCATGAGGGGCATGTGAAGGAATATCCCGGGAATTATTCGGAATTTCAGCAATGGTATGATGAAAAATTCAATCCGATGATACAGAACACAAAAAACACCGATTCCAGGCCGGGAAAAATTCACAGTAAAACCCAGCGACGGATTGAAGCACAGGAACGGCAGAAAAAATCCCGGGAGAGGAAAAAGTATCAGGAAAAGCTGGATAAGACGGAACAGAAAATCGATATTCTTCAGAACGGTTTTTCCGCACTGACTCCCGATGAAATGGCAGCAGTTACCCGACGGTACCAGGAAATTGTGAAAACCATGGAAAAACTGGAATATGAATGGCTGGTTTTGAATGAAATTCTTGAAAAATAAAAATATATTCCAAAATTATAGATAAATAGTAGGAATCCCTTGCAGAGGAAACTCTTATGAAAAATTGTATATCCGCTGATAAACGAACAATCCTTGTTACAGGTGCCACATCCGGCATTGGCCTGGCAACAGCGAAAGCCTTGGCCGGAATGGGTGCTTTTGTGATTGGGAGCGGCAGGTCTGTCGAACGGTGCCAAAAAGCGGAAGCTTTGATCCGCCGGGATTATCCAGACAGCCGGGTGACATATTTAACGGCTGATTTATCTTCACAACAGCAGATTCGTCATCTGGCAAGGGATATTCGGTCAATCCTGGTAAAAACCTTTGAAAAACCGGTTCTGGATACCCTGATCAATAATGCCGGTGCTTTTTACAGTCGGTATACTGAGACGGAAGACGGGATCGAAGCAACATTCGCAGTCAATCATCTGGCTCCTTTTCTGTTGACTCATGAACTCTTTCCCCTGTTGGCGGCTTCTGAAGAAGGCCGGGTTGTAACGGTAGGATCCGGATCCCATTTTCATGCAAAAATGAAATGGCGAGACCTGCAATTACACCGTTTTTATTTCGGCTGGAATGCCTACAAACAATCCAAACTTGGAAATGTCCTTTTTACACATGAATTCAACCGGCGCTTCCGTCAGAAAACCGGTATCCGGGCGTTTGTCGCCGATCCGGGTCTGGTCCAAACCCCCATCGCCATGAAACAGTCCGGTTTCATTGTGAAAACCTTCTGGAAACACCATATCAAAAAAGGGGCTTTACCTGAAGAGGGAGCTAAAACCAGTATCTTTCTGGCAACGGATCCGAATCCGTTAAAACAGGATGCCATCTATTGGAAATATGAGAAACCACTGGATCCAAATCCCCGTGGACTGGATGCTTCGGATGCCCAAAGGCTTTGGGATATTTCCTGCCGTTTGTGCCAGATAGAAACATGGGAATAAATAACAGTCCATTAATTGATACAGATCACATTTCCCGCCTCTTGACAGGAATCATTCAAGAACCTTCCCTATATTAAAACAATATGATTATTTTCCGATTACTAAGAACATGATTCTCTGAACTATTGACTGGAGAAAAATGCTCATGAAATCACGTATTCGTCCCTTTTTATTGATGGTAGCCCATTATCTGAGCGGTCCTGTGTTGATTAGCATTGCATATTTTATTTTTGGTTTTTTCTGGATCCTTTTTTCTGACAGGATTTTATTGGAATTGAGTCCCAGCAGTCAGGACTACATCAAATACCAGACCTACAAAGGTTGGCTTTATATTGTCATTACAACAATACTCGTTTATGCTTTATCAAAAGTATATGCAATTCATAAAGATAAATCCCTTTCACTTTCCAGGGAAAAAGAACGGATTATTTCAGAAAATCTGAGGGAAAAGGAAACGCTTCTCAAAGAGGTGCATCACCGGGTTAAGAATAATCTGCAAATTATGATCAGTCTGATCAGGCTGAAGAGAAAGCATCTATCCGATGCTCACGACAGTGAAATCCTGAAGGAGATTACAGACAAAATGCATGCTATTGCTTTGGTTCATGAGATGCTTTATCAGGAAGATCTCTTGTCTGAAGTTAATATGAAAGGATACATCATCAAAATGATCAAACATTTGGAAGTTTCCCTGGAATCACGGAACCGGGTGAAAATACATCCCGATTTGGAAGATGTCATACTTCCGCTGGATATTGCTGTTCCCTATGGGATACTGGTTAATGAAATCATAACAAATATTTTAAAATATGCTTTTCCGGATCCGTTGGAGGGGGATATCTCTATTGAACTGAAAAAAGAAGATGATGGAAAAGCGGTCCTTTATATAAAAGATAACAGAATAGAAATTGAACCCTCTGTTTCCATGGATAAAGAACATGCTTTTGGCATGCGTCTGATACATATTTTATCTGATCAGTTAAATGCCTCTCTTCATATTGATTCGGAAAAACCCGGAACATCATATACTCTTGTACTCAATCTCAATAACGTCTCAACGTCTCAACATCTCAACGTCTAAACGTTTAAAAGTAGCCCTCTCACGTTCCAAAAATTCTATAATGCGCGGATTTTTATAGTCCGGATAGGTCCATGGCAGGGGATGATAATGTTTATCCTGATAAATTAGGGTGAGTTCAGACCAGATTCCCTGCCCGAGATAGAGCCTGTGAGCATATCCTTTGGTAGTGAGCAGACTAAAGTTGAAATGCGTGAGAACACCGGGATCAATATTGAATATCCGCTTGCCCTCCACCCGGTAATCATCTTCTATCAGGTTGGATTTCAGTTTAAAACCGGCGGCATTTTCCATAGAAACGGGTTTCAGGCAAACTGCATATATTTTGTCCAATTCTTCGCCCATTTCTTCTTCGTAATAATGGGTTATCTTGCTGAAAGGTAAAGGACCAATGATATCCCAATCTGATTTGATAAGTTTATGAAGGATTACATCCCACGACTGAATATATTTTTGATCCGGGGGATAGGTGATGGCTGTAAAGAGCAGGGCGGGTGGTGCTTTTGCTATGTATTCCATCTTTTCATTCCATAAGATGTGCGTTTTGTTCTTTGACCCATAGTTTAAGGGATTCCCAGGCTTTAGTATTCTTCTGGCTATACCAATATACGGTATTGTTTTGTAAAAGGGGGTCGTCTGTATCACATAGACCCGACTGAGCCCATAAATCCGTTCCAGGCACCGGGGAAAAGGCGGAAAGACTCACACGGCTTCCAGCATCCAGGGCTGCATTTGCAGCCTCCTTAACATCCCGGGGTGTTTGATCCGGAAGGCCCATGATAAGGTAGGTGATGATGTCCCCCGAACCATATCCTGCCTTTTGTAAATACTTTACAGCTTCCAGATAGGACTGTCGGTTTACCTTATGACTGATGAGATCCTGGTAAGCCGGGGAAACTGTTTCCAGACTCAATCGGGGTTCATAAAAATGTGAGGCAGCCATGAGTTCCGCCAATTCCTCATCGATAAAGCGGGCAAAGAGTCCGTTTGGACTGTGAAACGTTAGATCATGCCGGTATTGAAGAATTTTTTTCAGAAGAGGTTTTATATGGGTTTCCCGCTTTATAAACAAGGCGTCATCATAAAACACAAAATTTGTGAGTCCCAGGGTATCACAGGCAAAATGTATATCTTCCAGAATCGATTCAACGGGGAATTGCGAAAAGACAGGATTTAATATCGGTCCGGCACAGAAAGCACAATTGTATGGACAACCCCGGGATGTAAAAAGCGGATAGTGCTTGAGTATGGGATAACTGTGCCATACTTTTCTCAGGTGATAGGGGCTCACCTGCGACAATGATAAGCTGAATCGTTCTTTCAACCACTGATGAAGCCGGCTAAAATCGTGTTTCTCAATCAACAGATCCGGGTTGATGGTCTTTTGGGCATGAGCCGGCAGGAGGGAGGCATAAATGCCACCAAGAATGATGGGGGTACCAGGGAATAATAGCCTCAGCATCTCCGCTGTTTCTTTTACTCCGGGGTACCAATAGGTCATGTGAGATGTGATAAACATAACGTCGGGTTCCCGTTCCAGGGAATGAAGCATTTGTTCCATTTGTGACCGGGGTACTCCGTATCGACTAAAATAGCGGGGGATATCTTTCAATATGGCGGGTTTTTTGATCATCTCACGGTAAAAATGTCCCGTTCCGGCAGGGGTGTCCCGCTCATGAGGGCACATTTCAGACCACAAGGGATTGAAGCGGTCCAGCATATCGATGACAGTAATATCAGCAGGTCCATTTGCCAAAGATTCTGCCAGAGAGAGCAATCCCAATGGCCTGTAAAAAAGGTCATACGCCGCAAAATCGTGTATCCACGGATTAACAAAGAGAAAGTGAGGGTTTCGACTCATGGGAAAATGTTAAGAAACACCAGGACAAAGTGCATTGAAAAATGTATCTTTCGGAAAAGTTTTCCAAAAAAGTACAGAAGAACTCATGATTTGAAGGAAGTGTTTCATGGTACACACATTTCAACTCTCCACAAGCCGTTCCCTTTGTTTCACGGATATCACCTCCAAAGTGCGCCAGGTGATCCGGGATTCAGGATGCCGGAACGGGATCGCCGTGGTATTTACTCCACACACCACTGCAGGGATCACCATTAATGAAAATGCCGATCCCCATGTCCTGGATGATCTGATATGGAAATTCCGGGATCTTGTCCCGCCGGATGATCCCGAATATCTCCATGCCGAAGGAAACAGTCATAGCCATGTCTTATCCACATTGACGGGGGCATCGGAAACCCTCATTATCCAGGAAGGGAAGTTGCTGCTTGGTATGTGGCAGGGACTTTATTTTTGTGAGTTTGACGGACCGCGTACACGTACGATCCATATCAAGATCGTTCCTGATCGGGAATAATACATGAATTTCTCCTTTCCTCAGTTTCCACGGATAATCCGGTCAGCCGGCTCACCCTATGAGACAGGTGTTCAAACCGGTCGTCAATTAGGACCGGATTTTGCCGTGTATATTGATCAGTATCTGTCTACCGGACCCTATCTCCGTCCCCACTTTAATCGTCAACGGCATCAGGAAATATCCATGGCTATTTTTGCCTCGTACCCTGATCGTTTTCGGCAGGAACTGGAAGGACTTGCTCAGGGTGCCGGTATTCCCCTGAAAAAGGTGACGGAATGGGTTACTGCCGAAACCTGTATGTCTGCTGCCTGCAGTGGATTCCTGCTACATGATGGCGAAAAAACATGGATCGGCCGGAATAATGATTTGTGGAGTCCCCATCTTTGGGGATATGTCCGGCATCGGGCAGTGTCTCACAAAATTCCCGTGACAACATTCGGTCTGGCAGGAGATGTTTTTTCCGCTACAGGAATGAATCAGGCCGGACTCTGGCTTCATTACAATTATTTGAAAGCACCTGACCAGAACGATGATTCCTCATTGACCCAACCTTGTTATCTTCAACAACCTTGTTATCTTCAACTTGTGGACATGCTGGAGAGCTGTGAGAGTTATGAGGATGTTTTTTCTTTTCTTCAGAGTTACCCCAGGCCGGATGGCATGATGCTTTTTATGTCCGATAGCGGCAGACAAAAACAGGGAATATTTGAATGCACCTGCCATGATATGGTATACCGTCCTTTGCCAAGGGAGAGGGGACGATGCTTTCTGGTGGGGACCAATCATTATACCCAGGCTCCTTATGAGAACAGTACCCATCCGGACCGTGCCGATTCACTATCCCGATACCGGCGGCTTGATACATTGTTGAGGGATTTTTCAACAGGTAAGCAAACCGCCAGTTTTAACACCCTGAGAACTGTCCTCGCTGATGAGGGAATTGAAAAACGCCAATCCGATTACGGCACGGTTTATGCCAATCTGTATTGTCCGGAAACTGGAGAAGCCTGGTATACATTCGGCGGGTATCCGGCGGCGTCTTGTGGGAGATGGCGTGAGGTAGTGATGGAGAGATAGGGAAAGGGGAACTTAAAGAGACCAATTTTCCGGATGTTGTGCCATAATAACCAACATAGCAATATTGTGGTCATAAGAATTATCACAGTCATTATTATCATTAATGTTTATATAATTACAGGACAGGGGAAAATCAAGCCATATTTGTGTTTCAGCACATTCTCCTTCTGCATTTGAAAGTTTTGATATGAAAGCTTTGGGGTATTTCCTTTTTCTGAAGGCTTCTGATTTATTAGCAGAAATCAGGCGTGAAGATCTTCTTGTTTGGTTTGTTAATGAAAAATTTACTTCTGTGGGAAAGTCTTTGGGCAGGTTATAAAGATTCATTGCTATTTTAAAAGATAAGCGAAACATATTAAGATCTTTATGAGTTCTAATTTTCTCCATTTTTACCCAGCCCCTCACTCCTCAAAATTCCAGCGTCTTATCCAGGCTTCTGTACTGAATGGCCTCGCTCACATGTTCCGGCAGGATTGTTTCGGATTCAGCAAGATCAGCTATGGTTAATGCGACCTTCTGAATCCGGCTGAAGGCACGGGCACTGAGTCCCAGTTGAAGACTTGCCTGCTCCAACAAGAGATTACAGGTTTCATCCAGAGGAGCAAATTCCCGGATCATTCGGGTTGTCATGTGGGCATTGCAGTGACAATCTTTGAATCTTCCAAAGCGTAAGGTCTGACGATGCCGTGCTTTTTGTACCCGTTTACGGATTTTTTCCGAGCTTTCCCCGTTTTGTTTGTTCTGAAGGTCTTTAAACGAAACGGCAGGCACATCCACATGGATATCAATCCGGTCCATAAGGGGGCCTGATATCCGGCCAAGATAATTTTGAATTTGTCCTTCACTGCAGGTGCAGATATGACCCGGATCGGTGTGATAGCCACAAGGACAGGGATTCATGGCGGCAACCAGCATGAATTTTGCAGGATAGGTGAGACTTGTAAGAGCCCGGCTGATGGTGACTTCCCCATCTTCAAGGGGCTGGCGCATGACTTCCAGAACATTTTTTTTAAATTCCGGGAATTCATCCAAAAACAAGACACCATTATGGGCAAGACTCACTTCTCCGGGTTTTGGATAACGGCCTCCGCCGACCAGAGCGGAATCGGATATGGTATGGTGTGGCGAACGGAAGGGACGAGTCGCCAACAGACCACAATGTCCTGGTAGAAGTCCTGCAATAGAGTGAATCTTGGTCGTTTCAAGGGCTTCATCAAGTGTTGGGTCAGGTAAAATGGATGGGAAACGCTTGGCCAGCATGGATTTTCCCGATCCCGGAGGACCGATCATGATGACGTTATGCCCCCCTGCAGCGGCGATTTCCAACGCCCGCTTTACGTGTTCCTGCCCTTTGACTTCAGAAAAATCAAAAGGATAATGCCGGTTTTTTTGAAAAAGTGTTTCCACGTTGACCGTCACCGGTGTCAAATCGGTCTCACCGTTCAGTACATCAATGGCTTCTCTGAGTGTATGAACACCCCAGACTCTGGCCGTTCCGGGTATGGCTGCTTCGATGGCATTTTCTTTTGGGACAATGATATCCGTTTTATGGAATTCAGGCATCCCCAGGGCAATCGGTAATGCGCCCCGGATACTCCGTACATGCCCGTCCAAAGCCAATTCCCCCAGTATGATGAAATTTTTAAGCCGTTCAAAATGGATCACCCGGTCACAGGCTAAAATTCCTGCGGCTAAAGGTAAATCAAAGGAACTCCCCTCTTTTCTTAAATCAGCAGGTGCCAGATTTTGTGTGATTTTCCCTCCGGGAAACGCATATCCCGATGATTTAACGGCAGATACAATCCGCGAAAAACTCTCTTTTACAGCCCCTTCTGCCAGACCCACCATGATATGCCGGGGAGTACTGGGGATATGGTGCGTTTCAATGGTGATTTCAAATGCGTGGACACCTTCCAGACCAGCTGAGTAGACTTTTGATAACATCAAACACTCCATGTTTAAAGAAAAAATAACACGATTGGTGAATAAATCAAAAATAATATTATTTATACTATATTCAAAAATTGTAATATCCATAATTCTGCTTTTATTTTTAAAGGGGTGTAGTTAGATTTTCGCCGGTTAAAGGAGAACATATGGAAGAATATAGACTTATCCTGGTTGCTGGTGCCCGTCCAAATTTTATGAAAATCGCGCCATTGATGCATGTGCTTCGAGATCATCAGAAAATCAAGCCATATCTTGTACATACCGGGCAGCATTACGATGAAAAAATGTCTGATTTGTTTTTTCGGCAGTTGGATATTCCCGAACCGGATATCAATCTTGAAGTCGGATCGGCATCCCATGCGGTTCAGACGGCCTTGATAATGGAGCGGTTTGAAAAGGTGTGCCTGGATGTCAAACCACACATGGTGATGGTCGTTGGGGATGTGAACAGCACAGCGGCCTGTACCCTGGTGGCAGCAAAACTTCACATTCCCACAGCTCACTACGAAGCAGGTTTACGAAGCCGGGACCGTTCCATGCCGGAAGAGATCAATCGTCTGGTTACCGATGCCATTTCCGATTATTTTTTTACGACATCTGTAGATGCCGATGAAAACCTGATCAATGAAGGTATTCCTCAAAAGAAAATATATATGGTGGGGAATCTGATGATTGATTCCCTCTATGAACATCTGAAGAAAGCGGAATCCCTGG
>LGGY01000129.1 GCA_001509335.1 Fidelibacterota bacterium 46_43 | reverse complement strand
CGGTCCACGGGCTGCCCAATACCTGATTGCGACGGCAAAAACACGGGCGGCAATTTACGGGAAACCTACTCCAGATGAGGAGGATATTGATGCCCTGACCCTACCGGTCCTTCAACATCGGGTCCTCCGAACTTTCGCCGCTGAAGCAGAACAAGTGGATATCGAAGCAATTATCCGGCACATTGTGCAAAAATAATGGAACAAAAAAGGGAGCATTCCCGAGCGATTACCTTATCCGATTTAATTTTTTTTGACACCCTGGATTTAAAGGTCCGACAGGTAGTAGAAGGATTTCTTCTGGGCCTTCACAATTCGCCGTATCATGGATTCAGTGTGGAATTTTCACGCCATCGTGCCTATAATCCCGGAGATGATATTCGTCATCTGGACTGGAAGGTTTACGGCCGGACAAACCGGTATTATATTCGTCAGTATGAACAGGATACCAATTTATCTGCGTATCTTCTGGTGGATAGCAGCCGTTCCATGGGATTTGGCAAGCCATTTAGCAAATTCACGGCCGCTTCGGTGATTGCTGCATCACTGGCCAGCCTTTTGGTCCGTCAGAATGATGCTGCAGGATTGTGTCTTTTTCAGGATAAACTTGTAACCTTTATGAAGCCCAAGGCCATTTCATCCTATCCGGTTGAAATGATGAAAATCCTTTCCCAAACATCTGTTGCGGGCACCACGTCCACTGCATCAGCCCTCCACCAGCTTGCAGAGATGATTAAACACCGCGGGCTTGTGATATTAATATCCGATCTTTGGGATGATCAGGAGGCTGTTCTAAACGGAATCCGCCATTTCCGCCATTATGGACACGAAGTGATGGTGATTCATATCTGGAATCCGGAAGAAATATCATTGAAAACCCGGAGGAAAACAGAATTTATTGATATGGAAACTGGAGAACGAATTAAGGCGGATAACCGGAGGATCAAAGAGGAATATGAACAGACACGGTCTGCCCTGCAACGGACATATTTGGAAACCCTGGGTGATATGGGAGTGGATTATCTCTTTTTCAGGACGGATGATGATTTAAGGACGGTTCTCATGACCTATCTGCTGAAGCGCATGGAATTGCTGTAAAGCGATGATAAAAAAAGAGACGCCTCCATAGGACGTCTCTTTTTGTATGGAAGATGATTGTTCAATTATTTGATAAAGACCATTTTTTTACAATCCCTGAATTCTTTTGTCTGGATTGAATAGAGATAGAGTCCTGTACTTACCATTTTACCCTGAGCATTGGTTCCATCCCAGGTGATGGAATACTGTCCGGCATGTTGACCGGTAAAGGACCATTCCCTGATGAGTTGGCCATTCAGATCAAAAATCTTTAGAACCACATCATCCGTACGGGGAAGCTGGAAAGCAATTTTTGTTTCGGGATTGAAAGGATTGGGATAATTCTGTTCCAATCTGAATGATTCAGGGATTTGAAGGTTTTCAGGGATCTCTGTTGTAATAAAATCAATGATGAAATCGTCAAAATACAATACACCGGTTCCCTTGTTATCATCGCTGGTTTCTGCGAGATAAAAGCGTGTCCATGTAATAGGATAGGTAAGGACTGCACTGGGGTTCGCCCAGCTGGGAATGGCATCATCTATGTTGACTTCAATCCGTTTCCAGGTATCAACCCAGTCGATACCCGGACTGGCATCGGTAAAGTTTATGAGAAATTTTTCACCGTCTGCATCTTTAAACTCACCCCGGAGCCAGTGACCCTTCCCATCGCCGTAAATATGAATCCCGATTTTATCAGGATGGCCTGACACAGGGATATTGCAGTTCATGTAGAGGGCACTGGTACCGCCTGTTGTCAGGGAATAAGAAAGCTTTCCGGATGAGGGTTTGGATATATAAATGCTTGTGTCTGTTTTAAAAGTACAATCGTTGATGACGACATTAACCCCTGTCAGCGTAAAACCGGAGACACTGGAAAAATCATTTACCAGAACGGAAGTTGAAATGCCGACAGTTACCGGTACGGATCCGGTTATGGTATCGTAACGGGCACAGATAAGGCCTTCTCCGCTTTGGGTGGCTGTGAAAAACCCGCTTTCCGAAATGGTTCCCACATCTCCTTCAACCCACCACGCATAATCGGAGAGGGCAAAAGTGATGAGATTTCCGTAATTGTCAAAAGCATCCACGTCCATTTGCTGAAAATCACCTTCATTTAAAATGACGGGATTCGGTGTAAGCTCCAACTTTGACAGAATACTTTTTTTCACTAGCGCAGAATCGACAACATGCCCTACACGGGCGTATACATATGCGCTGACGGTATCGTTTGATGCCACGAAAAGTCCGTTTTCATCGATAGTTCCCAGTGTTGAATCACAGCTCCAGAGAAGCGTGGAATCCCGGATATTCACATCATTGTAGAACATATCCAATCCCCGGACGCTGAATTGGATCTCAGATCCGGCAATGGCATAGACCAAAGACGGGGTGATTCGTAAATGTGCCAGGTTACTATCCGGAGCCGTGCTTACAACAAGAAAACAGTTTGAAACGGTTCGCTCACCACCGGGATCCGAAGGGCTGTTTTTTATTTCACCCCGGACCAGCATAGTTGTAGAGCCCCCGCCATCCAGATTGATCCCGTGATAGACCCCCCATTCCAGCATGTACGCTGCCAGCTCCTGATAGGTCATACCGATAGAGTAACCCGGTTGACGGCCGTCTACGGTAAAAAGATAGAATTTTGTCGAATCTGCGTTATATCCTGCCGCAGTTCTTGGGTGCCGGTCTCCTGAACTGCCTACATTTACTCCATCCCGAATCAGAATCGTGTTTCCCCCCACGAGCTGTGTAAATTTTTCAGGACCCGGGATCATGTTTTGGACCAATTGAATGGTATCATCAACACTCAGCTGATTGATGAAAGCGGCAGCGGTTCCATGACCTGAGAGGATTGCCTTACCTTTGGACAGTGGCATATTTCCCTGGTTGGTGCGGATTTCTTCAACCACACAAAGAAGCGTATCGTTTACAAACCATCCTGATATAGGCACGATACGTGCCTCCGAACCATACGCATTTGTTCCTGTCGCCTGTCCAAAAAATGAATTGAACAGTATCATCTGATCGGTATTCCGGCCGGTATTAATTCCGGATATGGGCACGGATCCTGAATCGGATATGACTACACCGGTAAATGCAACATCCGCAATTGATGGAACATTTTCTACGCTGACTCCGATGCTCTGCCAGGCTTCATCGGTTTTGACAATTTCACCGTTGGAAATCTGGGCTCCGATGGGAACACCATTGGATGTGTTATAAAAATCTCCGTTTACACCGCCAACTATCCGGTGATATTTCCGGTCTTTCCGGGCTGCCATTGAAGATGTGCGTTCAAAGGCATTCAATTTATCGCCGGCTTTCACAGTTTCAAAGGTTATAAAAGGATTGGTCAGATCCACCACCAGCACATCAAATTGAAAGGGGCCGTTGTCCCTGGATTCAGAATAATACATGACACCCGGCCCCACACGCATACTGTCCAGGTGATCAGCATAGATTCCCGTGTAAAGCATACAAAGTGCCACCATCACAATCAGGAATTTTCCGGCATACATCAATGATTTCATCGTTCTACCCTTTAATTGTTTAATATGTTAAATAATTTTAACCCAAAATAAATATATGATGTAAATACATTGAGGGCAAGAAACAAATCATAAAAATGAGCCTGGATATCCTCATTTGATAAAGGGTGATAGAAATCAGACAGTGACAATTTGTACCGAAAACGGTTGAAATATTTCTTATGATAAGGATAAAAAAAGCCATACACCTCTTGAATATATAAATAACAATATAAACTTGACATTAATTTCAAGTGGAATTATTTTGTCCCCGGGGGCTTTTCAATATAGTAACAAACATATATAATAATTAGCTTTAACTACCGATACCGAACCACCAAATTCTGCTTGTTTGAAATAAACGTTTGGTTCCATCATCACGATCAACCAATCTGTCAACAGATAATCCCTCAAAAACTTAAAACTCAAAACTCATCATTTAACCACAGGGCACGCCACAAAGTGACCATCCGCATGTTCTTCAAGGGAAGGTACAGCCTGGGCACAAGAGGGCAGGGCCAATGGACACCGGGTACGGAAGGGACATCCGGAGGGTTTATTAAGGGGATTGGGGACATCGCCTTTGAGAACGATCCGTTTTCGGTTTTTCCGGGATGGATCCGGTAGGGGAACAGCGGATAAAAGGGCTTTACTGTACGGATGCCTTGGATGATGATATACATCCCGGGCTTTGCCCATCTCCACAATATTGCCCAGATACATCACAATAATCCGGTCAGATATGTGTTCCACAACAGAAAGGTCGTGGGCGATAAAAAGGTAAGACATGTTGAATTCATCCTGAAGATCCTGCATTAGGTTAATGACCTGGGCCTGGATAGAAACATCGAGGGCAGAGACCGGTTCATCGCATATAATCAGTTCAGGATTTGTTGCCAGTGCCCGGGCTATTCCAACCCGCTGGCGCTGGCCGCCTGAGAATTCGTGAGGATATCGCCGTGACTGTTCCGGCTGCAAACCCACCTTGTCCAGTAGCCATCCGACACGCTCTTTTTGCTCTGCCTTACTCATGTTTGTGTGTAACTGTAAGGGTTCACTGATAATTTGAGCTACCGTCATCCGGGGGTTCAGGGAGGCATAGGGATCCTGAAATATCATTTGGACATCGGAACGGAAAGTGCGGATTTTTTTTTGGCTGTTTTTGATAAAATTGACTTTTTTTCCTTTCAGGTGATAGATGATATCACCGGAAAGTTCTACATCCGGCGCCACATGCTTTAGGATATTGACCAGTGCACGACCCACGGTTGTCTTACCGCATCCCGATTCACCTACCATTCCTACAATTTCTCGTTTTCTGATGGAGAAAGTAATGTCATCGACAGCTTTAACTGTAGCTACCTTATGGGATAAAACTCCGCCAAAGACGGGGAAATGGACTTTCAGATGTTGAACATCAAGGAGGGGAGATGAATGTATGTTTAGATTCATGCTTTTGATTCCATTTTTTGTTGAACCACATGGCAGCGGACAAAGTGGCCGGGGCGGATTTCCCGGAGCCCGGGTTCCACCGTATCACAGATGTCAATTTTCTGATCACAGCGGGTACAAAATTTACACCCTTCCGGAAGTTTTAAAATGCTGGGAACCATTCCCCGGATTGTTTTCAGTTTTTCCTTTTTTTCCGTATCCAGTGGATTTGGGATGGATTGAAGAAGTCCCAATGTGTAGGGATGCAGTGGGTGATTAAACAGTTCTTCCACCGGAGCTTCTTCCTGGATCATCCCGCCGTACATCACGATCACCCGTTCACAGGTTTCCGCCACCACTGCGAGGTCATGGGTAATCAGGACAATAGCGGAATCGCTTTTCTTATTTTTTATTTCCAGCATTAAATCCAGAATCTGAGCCTGAATGGTTACATCCAGTGCTGTTGTCGGCTCGTCGGCGATGAGAAGGGAGGGATCCTTAGCCAACGCCATGGCAATCATGACCCGTTGTCGCATACCTCCGGAAAATTGGTGAGGATAATCTTTCATGCGGGATGCAGGATCGGGGATTCCCACCAGTTCAAGAAGCCGGACTCCTTTCGTGAAGAGCTGTGTTTTCTTCTTTTTATAGGATTCGGGGATGGTTTTATCCCAGAGAAAAATCCCACCGGCAAAGGCGGATGGGAGCAGAAGTCCACCAAGCAATGAACCGGTAATGGCGGAAAGCTGAAAAGTCCACCCGGCTGCAAGCTGACTGAAAAAGAGGAAGATTGCAGCAACAATTCCCATCGCAGAAGCACGGAATTTCCAGGAATGTCCCCGAAAAGATTCCGCCAGATTGATGACACGGTCCCGGATAAATTCTTTAAAAGATTTGGGTTCCAGGGATTCTTCTATTTGCATACCGATGGTATAGACCGGGTTCAGGGATGTCATGGGTTCCTGAAAAATCATGGCGATATTCCGTCCACGGTAATTCCTCATCCGGGAATAGAGCTTTTCCATGTACTTTCTGAGAGCCTTTTTCCTTGGAGAATTGTAGAAAATCCGGATTGTCGCCCAGATATCCAAAACAAAAGAAAACACCATAGGAAGCAGACCTGATACCGGCAACAATGCATAGATAACAAGCCAGAGAATGAAGAAGGCACCGGCAGCCCATTTTCTTTGTTTTTCTGACAGGCTATTGAAAAAGCGGTATTCAGGAACGTCAAAGACCTTACGGTATTCGGCACCGTCAAAGATCAGTTTATCCCGGAATCGGATCGATCCTTCGATCACTTCTCCGGGAGGATTGGGGATGAGTTGGATCAGCGAGAGCACCGAGACTGATTTTCCGGATCCTGATTCACCGACGATACCCAGTGTTTCCCCTTCGTAGATATTGAAATCAACTCCGTTTACGGCAGTCGCCCAGTCGTCTCCCACTTTGAACCGGGTTTTGAGTCCTTTTATTTCAACCAGTTTTTTTCTGTTCATCGCAACCTCGAATAGACTTTGGGGTCAAAGGCTTCCCGGACACCCTCGCCAATGAAAACAATGCAGAGAAGGGTAAGAAATTGTGCCGTTACCGGGGCAAAAACCATCCACCATTTTGTAATATTGGAAAGACCCACATCCAGCATCTGTCCCCAACTGGGTGTCGGTGGCGGCATCCCAAATCCCAGATAATCCAGTCCTACAAGGGCCAGAATACCCATAACAACGGCAAAGGGGAAATACGTAATGACGGGTACCAGGGAATTGGGAAGGATATGTTTAAACATCACCTTAAAGTCACTTTGTCCCATAGACAGGGCGGCAGCCACATAATCTTTGGCCTTTTCCCTGTAAAATTCTGCCCGCATCAGGTAGGTCATACTGATCCAGTTGACGATGGTGTAAATCCCGATCAGCAAGAGAAAGGACGGTTTCATGATGGATACGAGGATAATGATGACGTACAAAATCGGCATACTGGACCAGATTTCGATAATGCGTTGGAAGAAGAGATCAAATTTTCCGCCGAAATACCCCATGGATCCACCGATCAGGATACCGATTATGTAATTCAGGACCGTCAACAACAGGGCAAATGAGATGGAAATATTAAAAGCGTAGCAGAGCCTTGCGAAGACATCCCGTCCTGTATTGTCCGTCCCAAGCCAGTGTTCCGAATTAGGCGGATCAAACATTTTATTCCCTTCGACGGTAATATCCTCATAGGGACTATAGGGGTAGGGAGGCATGATGAGCCAGTTTGGACTGTCAGTTTCATCCCATGTTTGTTTCAGAAGCCTGTAATTGGTTTCTCCGGGGACATCCTGACCGAAGGTATTACCCTGAATGAATCCCTGAATAACTGGGAAATAAAGTTGGTCTTCATATTTAACTACCAGAGCCCGGTTGTTTATCAGAAACGGAAGAAAAAAAGAGATGATGTACAGAGTTATCAGAATGACAAACGAGTAGTACCCTCGTTTCATGGTTTTAAACTTTTGCCACCGTTTCCGGTAAATGCTTAAAGAAATTTCTTCTCTATCGTAAATATGTTTTTTAAATAATTTTGGCCATTTCATTTGAATCGTATCCTCGGGTCAACAGTTGCAAGGGCAAGATCAGACAGGATATTACCTATCAGCCGAATCAGAACAACAATTACGAGAAACCCCAGGGTGATGGGGTAATCACGGTCCAGAATGGCCTGATAACCCATTTTTCCGAATCCATCGATATTAAAAACCCGTTCAATAAAATACGAACCGGATATAATGACACCGATATTTTGACCAATCCGGGCAGCGATGGGAATGAGGGAGTTTCTCATGGCATGGACCCAGACCACCCGTTTTTCACTAAGTCCTTTCGCAAAAGCTGTTCGAATATAATCCTGTGAGAGGTTTTCCAGAAGGCTGTTTTTCATCAGAGTTGTCATAGTGGCAAAACTCCCGATAGTCCAGGCGATAATCGGCAGGATGGCATGGTGGAGCTGATCCAGAATTTTCTGCCACCAGGAAAGGGTTTCCCATATTTCCATCGGTGAGCGGAATCCTCCCAGAGGAAAAATATCCCAGAATGAACCGCCACCAAAAAGGACGAGAAGAACCCCTCCCAGAGCCCATCCCGGGATAGAGTAACCCACAAAAACAATCACACTGGATACAAAATCGAATGGGGTTCCATGATTCAGGGCTTTCTTGATTCCCAGGGGAATACAGATAAGATACATGAGAATGAGTCCGGACAGACCGTAGAAAATGGATATTTTAAAACGGGGAGCCATCACTTCGGTCACGGGCTGTGCATAGGTATAGGAGGTTCCCAGATTTCCGGTGAGTATTCCGGAAAATTCTGTTTGAAAGATGACAGCCTCAACTGTCCCATCATCCCGGATTTTGTCGATACGGCTTTTCCAGTCAGATGGAACAGCTCCCGATTCATTGGTAATGCGCAAGCCGCTTTCGTTTCTTTCAAGGTTCAGATAGGTTCCATAACCCACATATTTGTTGAGTGTTGTTTCATCGGGTTCAAAGGTCAGATCCCTGTGATGTATTTCCCGGGGCCACACGCCGAGCCAGATAAGGTAGCGCTGCCAGATGGGTTTATCAAATCCATAAAAACGGTTGAGTTCTTTCAGGGCCGATTCCGGCAGAATACTGCTGCCGCCGGTCATCATATCCCCGGTAGCACCAGAGATTTCCCCATGGCTCATACCTCCCATCTGCAAGCGTTGAATGGTTTGCTCCAGGGGTCCCCCGGGTGTAAGCTGCAGAATGACAAAGATAAGAAGGGTAGAACCCAGAAATGTGGGAATCATGAGTAGGATACGTCGAATAAAATACTGGATCATGATGGGGATCCCTTTCAGATGTCCGTATTTTTATATCTGTCCCAATATCGGACAATCAACTCACCTTTCGGCAGGGAGGTGTTGTTTTTCATGGCTTCTTTCAGCCGGGCATCTTTTTCAGGTTCATACCACCAGTACCTGAAAATGCTGGTATAATCTCCGTTATAACGGTCGAAAACAAATTCAGGGTGACCCAGTTTGTTCCAGTAAAGGATATTCATAGATCGCCGTGCAATGCCCCAGGCTGCGGGATGAATGTCTGAATAAATACCGTCGATCTCCCGGATGATTTCGATTCGGCGTTTCTGATCGAAACATGTATCATATTCTTCTAAAAGTTCATCCACGCGCTCATTGGCAAAACCGCTGATATTGTTGTTGTTCTTTTTATCTGCCAGAGAAGAGTGAAGCGTCGTTTCAGGATTCGGAAAAACTAGTCCGCCCCAACTCTGCATGTAAATCGTGAAATTCCGATCCATCAGATTTTTCCAGATGGCATTACCGTCCATGTATTTGATTTGCATGTCTATCCCGTAATCTTTCAGCATTTGCTGGACCGGTGTTACCATGTAATCCACGGATTTCTGAATGGCAATTTCAAAACGAAGGACCTTTCCTTCATCGTTCACAAGCCAGCCATCCTCGTTCCGTTTTGTAAATCCGGCTTCTTTTAAAAGCTGAACGGCCTTTTCCGGATTGTATGTGATTTTTTCATTATTGGGATTTTCATAAATAGAACCGGTATACAATGAATTCATCATGTCGTATTCATTATAATACATTTCTTCATTCATTTTTTCCCGGTTGTACAGGTAGGCAAAGGCATAGCGGATTCTCCGGTCATTGAAGGGCCATTTCCGCATGTTAAAGGCAAAACCGGATGTCCCGACCGGGCGGTTGGAGAAGACTTTCCGTTTCTGGATCCAGCCTTTTTGGACTGCTTCAAAATCAGTTTCTTCGTGCCATTCACGTGCGTTATAGACAGGATAAAAATCACATTCGCCTTTTTTGAATTTTTCGAACATCAGACTCCGGTTATCTTTGACCACAACGATTTTGACCCTGTCAAAGTTATGGATGTATTTATTCATTGGATCTTCAGCAGCCCAGTAATTATCCCGGCGGGTAAAGGTAAAGGATTCCTGATTGATGATATCTTCAGGATAAATGACGTATGGTCCGGATCCGGGCACCATGGTAAACTGGTAACGTTTCAGGAATTCGGTTCCATCCACCTGGCGCAGATAATATGCAGGCATGATGTTCATTCCGCTGAAGTAAAGGAAATTACGCCAGTTCAGGTTTTTACTTTTCACTTTGACTATATATTTCCCTTCAGCTTCAGGCCGTTCGAATTTGCCATAAACAAGTTGACTTGAAGGCATGAGAATGGTTTCATCCATGTGCAGATCCCAGGTGGCGATGACATCTTCGGCAGTCACAGGCCGGCCGTCGCTGAACCGGGCATCGGGATTGATTCTGAACCAGTAGGTCATTTTATCATCGGATATCTTCCAGTGAGAAGCCAAAGCCGGGACATATTCCAGGGTGACAGGATGGAGACCCAGCAGACTTTCATAGCATAAAGGGGCAATGATACGGATGTTTTCTTCATAATTGTAATTTTGTCCCACAATCCGCATGGTAGCAGGAAAACGGGAAGAAATATGTGTCAGGGTTCCACCTTTTTTGGCCCGGGGATCACCAAAGGCTGGGTAATCTGTCTCTGGATCGGGAACGTAGATATCATATCCCAGATCTTCTGCGATATTTTCAAATCCGTATCCTCCTTCCTCAGGAGGGGTTATGGTATCTCTGGGAGCCGGTTTTCCATTGTAGAGGGCATCAGCTGAAGATTCCGGCTTGTCTCCGGATCCACCGCAACCCGCGAGAATGATAACAGCTAGGATCATTCCTAAAAGTGCTTTTTTTTTCATGGTCTCTCTCTCCAAACATCCATTGGTTATTTATCACGTATTCATTTTCCGATTAGGCGGAAACTACTAAAAAAAGGGTGAGTATTCACGGAAAAAAACAATAGACTACCGGGAATTGATCCTGGAGATAAATTATCAGTAGAGAGATAGAAAACAGAAAGGCAATACGATTTTTATCCTTTATGGATTCTTTGAATAACTTTTCCTGGTAGACTGGCGATTATAGATTTCACCGTTTACGGCCAGAAACTGTTTCTTGTTTGGGATGTACAAAGGCTGGCCACGGGACCGGGGATCGGTAATGGCCAGGCGTTCGTGTGCCATGATAACCCGATTTGACCCATAGATCCCTGACCAGTCCGGCTACCGGTGCCGGACCATCTTGCTTGGCCATATCCAATATCCGGTATGCATGGAATCCATCCCGTTCCGGAGTTCAAAACAGCAGCCAATGCCACATATCAATTTTTCTTCAAATTTGAATTTTATTCGAAAACATGTCATTTTATCGAACAGAAACATATCATCATTAAAAATAATCGCCAAATTAAAATTGTATCATTAAATTTACTTAATCATTATGATATCATCTGCCCGGATATTCTCCCGGCGGGCAGTTGTACAGAAAAGGAGAAAAGAAAAATTTCTGCTTTACTCTTAAAGATCAGTGTTTTAAACTACAAAACTAAGCCTTTTCATACAAATTACCTTCATGATGGAAGGAGGTTAAATGAAAACCATAAAATATATTACACATATTAAAAATGTTAAAGAACTGACAGATCAGGAGAAGGATCGCTTATCCAAAATTGAGGATAAGTTTGCATTCAGAGCAAATGACTATTATTTAGGGTTAATCAACTGGGAAGATCCCGCCGATCCGATTCGTCGAATTATCATTCCCACGGAGGACGAGTTTTTGGAATGGGGGGCCCTGGATGCTTCCGGTGAGTCAAAATATATCCGGGTTCCGGGTGTGGAACACAAATATCAGGATACGGCTCTCTTTATTTCTCAGGATACCTGTGGGGCATTTTGCCGTTTCTGTTTTAGAAAACGGCTTTTTATGCATAAGAAAAAAGAAGTCACCCGGCGTTATGGTGAAGGCATCGAGTATATCCGGAATCATCCGGAAATCTTCAATGTGCTCATTACCGGAGGGGATCCCCTCATGATGTCCACACGAAAACTGGAAGATCTGATCCGAAAAGTTGCTGAAATTCCCCATGTTCAGATTATCCGTATCGGGACCAAAATTCCCTTGTTCAATCCCTATCGGATTTTGGAGGACCCCTTTTTGACGGAGATGATTCAGCGGTATTCCAACGGGGATAAGAAAATCTATATCATGTTACATATCAATCATCCTCGGGAATTGACCCGTCAGAGCCGCCAGGCTTTGAAGATTTTGAAGCAGGCCGGTGCAGCTCTCGTCAATCAGACGCCTATGATACATGGTGTGAATGACAACCCCCAGGTGCTGGCAGATCTTTTTCTACAGCTGAATATGCTGGATATCTCACCGTATTATATTTTCCAGTGCCGGCCAACATTAGGGAATAAAACCTTTGCCGTTCCCATTGCCGAAGGCTGGAATATTTTGGAACAGGCCAAGGACAGGGTTTCCGGACTTGGACGCAGGGCACGACTGGTGATGTCCCATAAGACCGGTAAAATCGAAATTCTCGCTGTTACACCGGATCACACGGTGATGAAATACCACCGGAATGCCGACCCGGCAAACCGGTCTAAGGTGATGATCTATAAAACGAACCCTGACGCCTTCTGGCTGGATGACTTTGAGGAGTATAAAGCTTTGATGAAACAGGAAGGACTTGATGAGGATACGGATCTGTTTACGTATTGGTAAGCTGATGAATTTTCAAATCACGAGATAAGTAGCAGGCGGGTGTTAAAGAAGAGTCTGGGTCAACCAAGAAAGCAGGGTGAGCATGAAAAGAAATACGCAAACCATTCGTGTTTTTGCGCCGGCAACAGTAGCTAATGTCTCCTGTGGTTTTGATGTTTTTGGGTTTGCAGTCCATGATCCGGGCGATGAAGTGCTTCTTACGCTTCGGGATACGCCGGGTGTAAAGATTTTGTCAATCCATGGAGACAAGGGATTACTTCCGGTGGATCCTGATAAAAACACAGCCGGTGTTGCCGCACGGGCGTTTCTGAATGCCTATGCCCCCGAGGCCGGTGTTGATATTGAGCTTTTTAAAGGATTGCCTATTGGTAGCGGGCTGGGGTCCAGTGCCGCCAGTGCAGCAGCTGTTCTTTTCGGTTTAAACCGCTTATTGGGACACCCGGCCGACAGCAAATCTCTTTTGGAATTTGGGCTTCAATCGGAAAAATCCGCCTGCGGTTCAGCCCATGGTGATAATGTCATTCCATCCCTCCTGGGGGGATTTGTCCTGATCCGAAGTTATCATCCTCTGGATATCCGGCACCTGCCTGTTCCTGAGGATTTATATTGCACTTTGGTTTTTCCACAGGTTGAAATTGAAACCCGCAAAGCCCGGGAATTGATTCCCAAATCCATCTCTCTTGAAACAGCCGTAAGGCAATGGGGCAATACGGCAGGACTGGCAGCCGGACTTTGTTTGTCCGATTATAATTTAATTGCCCGTTCCATGGAGGATTTGATTGCCGAACCGGTCCGGGCTGGCCTCATTCCGCAGTATACCCTTGTAACCCAATCGGCACAGGATGCCGGTGCCCTGGGATGGGGAATTTCCGGATCAGGGCCGACTGTTTTTGCTTTTTCAAAAGGTAAAAAAACAGCCCAAAAAGTTCGGGAAGCAATGAGTGCGGTCTATGAAAAATCCCAGGTCATATATCAAAGTTGGGTGTCACCTATCAATCCTGAAGGTCCACGCATTGTAAAACAAGGATCACAGAAGGCATGAAATTTTACAGTACAAAAGACAAATCACTACGGGTCAGCCTGAAAGAGGCTGTATTAACAGGTATGCCATCAGACCATGGGCTCTATATGCCCGAAACCACCCCAACTTTAAGCCCGGAGTTTTTAAAACGTGTGCCAGATCTTTCCTATCATGATTTATCCTTTGAGCTTGCACGTGTTTTTGTGGATGAAGAAATCAGCGACAAAAAGCTGAAAGATCTTGTTAGAGATGCTTTTCCCTTTGATGCACCCCTTGTGCCTGTTTCTGATCATATCTACGCTCTAGAACTTTTTCATGGGCCGACCTTGGCATTCAAAGATTTTGGTGCCCGGTTCATGTCCAGACTCATGGCACTTTTTACTCAAAACTTTTCAAAAGAACTTAAAATCCTTGTAGCCACATCCGGTGACACGGGAAGTGCCGTGGCAAGCGGGTTTTATAACGTCCCGGGCATTCATGTCTACGTTCTGTATCCTGCCGGGAAAGTCAGCAAGATTCAGGAAAAACAAATGGCAACCCTGGGTAAAAATATCACAGCCCTAAAAGTTTACGGTGTGTTTGATGATTGTCAGGCTCTTGTGAAAAAGGCCCTGGCCGATGAATCTCTTCGCAAGTCCTACCTGATTAGCTCGGCAAATTCCATCAATATTGCCCGCCTGATCCCCCAGATTTTTTATTATTTCTACGCCTGGGGACAACTTGACGAAAAGGAAAGACAACATTGTGTCGTCTCGGTCCCCAGCGGTAATTTCGGAAATTTAACGGCAGGGCTCCTGGCCAAGCGGATGGGACTCCCGATCAGCCGCTTTGTGGATGCTGCAAATATGAATGATGTGGTACCTGAATATCTGAATACTGCCTGCTTCAATCCCCGCCCATCAGTCCAAACAATATCCAGTGCCATGGATGTGGGAAATCCCAGTAATTTTGACCGGATTCTGGATCTGTATGGGCATTCCCATCAGGCCATCACCCGGGATATCTGGGGAAAGGGATACACCGATGAACAGACAAAATACAAAATCCGGGAAACAATGGAAAAAACCGGGTACCTTTGTGATCCCCACGGAGCGGTAGGACTTCTTGGACTTGAAGAATATCTGGCTATTGAGAAAAAACCTGCGACAGGTATCTTTCTTGAAACAGCCCATCCTGCCAAATTCAAACCGATTGTGGAAGAAGTGATTGGGAAGGAAATTCCAATACCCGTGCGACTTACTGAATGCCTTGAAAAACCTCTTCTGTCTGTCCCCATGGAAAATGATTATAAGGCTTTCGTTGAGGTGCTGAGGATTAATAATGAGTAACGCGTAACGAGGGGGGGGTGTGTGCGTCAATTGACGGTTTCATTTTTGGTAGTGGGCTGGCAAGAGCATACTTCGACCCGTCGACAAGCACTTCGACTTCGCTCAGTGACCGCTCAGGGACCACTCCACTCAGTAACCGTGCCTGTTCCAGCCTGAATAATTTTAAGAACATCAATTAACTCACCCAACCAAATTCAGAACTCGAACTCAAAACTCATCATTCATCATTATTTTATGTAACTTGCCGCATATCATATCATCTTAAAATCTAATATATATGGAGATATGAAAAGAAAATGGATAATTTTTGGTTGGCCTTTGGTTTGACCCTGATTGCGGGAATGGCAACAGGTATCGGCAGTGTCATTGCTTTTACAGCCAAACGGACCAATTACCGTTTTCTTTCAATTTCCACAGGATTTTCAGCCGGTGTGATGCTTTATGTATCTTTTGTTGAAATTTTTTATAAGGGATTTGATGCCTTAGGCGAAGCCTATGGGGGAAATCTGGGATCGTGGATTAATACAGCTGCTTTTTTCGGTGGTATCTTTCTTATTGCCCTCATTGACAATCTCATTCCTTCCATCGAAAACCCACATGAACCTTTTGACGAGCGAGCAACGGCCCCTCTTCATGACCCAAGTGCTGAATTGCCGGATTTAAATGAAGTCACCCGGGGAGGGGTGGATGAAGAAACCACTGATCATATCCATCATATTCACCATACCCATCTTTTAAGACTCGGTTTGTTTACGGCGCTGGCTATTACGATTCACAATTTCCCCGAAGGCCTGGCCACCTTTTTATCCGGATTGAAGGATCCTCAACTGGCTGTTGCCATCACTGTTGCTATTGCCCTTCACAATATTCCCGAGGGCATCAGTGTATCCGTTCCCATTTTTTATGCCACGGGAAACAGGAAAAAAGCATTTTTCTACTCATTTATGAGTGGACTAGCTGAACCGGTAGGTGCTGTGATTGCATTTGTAGGAATCCGTTTTTTCTTTGCCGGTGATTCAGGAGAAATTCCTTCTCAAATCATGGGAATCCTTTTTGCGGCTGTTGCAGGTATTATGGTCTATATCAGCCTGGATCAGCTTCTGCCCACCAGCAGGGCTTACGGAAAAGGACATGACAGCCTTTTAGGTCTCATGGGGGGAATGATAGTGATGGCGTTGAGCCTTTTGCTGATGAATTGATAATTGATAATGGAAAATGGAGGGATGATTTAGAGTTTAGAAAGTATTTCTCTTTTACTTTTTTTAATAATACTCAATTTTAAGACAAGTATCTTTTCTTTGTTGATTTATTAATTGGATTCAAAGTTTTAATAATTTCCTCTCAAGATTGCAGTAATAATGCATAAGATGTTTATTCTTTTTCAAAAGCATTTAGAAGCCTTAGCCAATAATGGGTTTCTTTTGCTACTCTTAAAGCAATCGTCAAATTATATATAATATCTTTATTTCTTAATACTCCTTGTGATTCCTAAACATTTGCACCAATCGAAGTCCCTGAGTTTAACAATTGTCGTGAAATTATAAATTCTTTATTTACATCCATTAAGTATTTTGCTGTTTTAAGAATTTCAAGAGAAAATTGAAACGTTTTTTCTTTGAAAAAATTTTCTTTCAGACAGAATTATAGTTAAAATCAATAAACTAATCAATATTATTGTGTATGAAATATATTTTCTAAAACTAATGGTGTATTCAATTTGCAAATTAAAAAATATCAACAAGTGTAATTATTAAATCACAACAAACTCAACTCTACACCTTCAATTCTCAATTCTCAATTATCAATTATCAACTCATTCATTATGCCCGCCGCCGTCACAGCTGCTCCGGCACCTGGCCCCTGAATAACCAGGGGATTTTCATGATAACGTTTCGTTGTAAACATGATGGCGTTATCACTGCCTTTCAGACCGGCAAAAGGATGATCCGGGTCAATTTCCGTCAACTCAATGCTTCCCTTACCGTTCTCGTAGGTTCCGATATAC
The DNA here is from genome assembly GCA_001509335.1 of Fidelibacterota bacterium 46_43. Taxonomy (GTDB): domain Bacteria; phylum Fidelibacterota; class Fidelibacteria; order Fidelibacterales; family Fidelibacteraceae; genus Fidelibacter. Next base: position 8,055 of record LGGY01000129.1, on the reverse strand, counting down.
CGTAAAAGCCGTTTGTTTTTTGCTGCGCTCAGACGTGCTTTCTCAAATTGCGGGTCATAATCTTTCAGGATGGTGTAGGTTTCTTCTACGTTTGCTGCTTTAAAACAAGCTGCCGGCAGTATAGGGTCGATCCGGATGTCTTTAAGATTCACCACTTCGCCGCATTCCCGCATCAGAAGTAAAAGTTTACGGGCAAAATCGAGTCCATTCAGGTCATTCCGGGGGTCAGGCTCGGTAAAGCCCTTTTCCTGAGCTTCCCGGATGACCTCACTGAATGTCTTTTCACCGGATTGGAAGGTATTGAAAAGATAGCTGAGGGTACCGCTGAGAATGGCTTCAATTTTTTGGACCGTATCTCCTGTTTCCAGAAGACTCTTCAGAGTCCGGATGACCGGGAGTCCGGCTCCCACATTGGTCTCGTAACGGAAAAAGAGCCCTTTTTTCCGACTGAGGGACTGCAACATTTTATAATAGTTATAATCTCCCGTATTGGCAATTTTATTGGCAGCCACAACTGAAATACCGTTTTTTAAATAGGCTTCATAGGTCTGGCTGATTTCTTCACTGGCTGTGAGGTCAATAAAGATCGTTTGACCCTTTTGATAGTTATTTAATTGTCTGAGAAAAAATTCAGGATCAGGGTGTGGATGTCCTTGCATCAGTATTTTCTGCCAATTGGACGGTGGAATACCATCTGCGCGAAAAACGCCATATTCCATATTTGCCAAACCGATGACTTGTAAATCAAGGCTTTTATTATTTTGTATGTTGTGATGGTTTTCGGCCAGTTGCCTTAGAAACTCACTTCCGATCAGACCGGTTCCGCATAAAAGCAGATTGAGTCTTCGTGTCTTTGAAAAGAAGGCCTCATGAATAGCCTGCAAGGCCCGGATTTCGTCTGCCTGGGATACAACAACGGAAATATTCAGTTCTGATGATCCCTGTGCAATGGCAACAACATTAACAGAACATTCGGCCAAAGCGTGAAACAATTTTCCGGCAATTCCCGGTGTTTTCCGCATACTTTCACCTACCAGTGCAACTGCAGAAAGGTCCTTTTCCACCTGAACGCGGTCTACAAAACGGGCTTTGATTTCCAGCTCAAATTCCTTTTCAATGGCTTTCTTGGCCGGTAAGGCGTCTTCAGGTTTTACCGCAAGGCAAATGGAGTGCTCCGATGAAGCCTGACTGATGAGGATGACACTGATGGCGTGATTGGCTAAAATTGAAAAGGCACGGGCGGATATCCCGGTAACTCCCACCATACCAGATCCCTGAAGGGTCAATAAAGAAATGTGATGAATGGATGTGATCCCTTTGGCTGGAAACTCGTGATGTATGGGGTTTTTTTGTACCAGCGTTCCTTCAAAACCAGGATTAAAAGTATTCAGTATGCGGATGGGAATGCCTTTTTCCATAGCCGGTTGAATTGTAGGAGGATGGAGGACCTTTGCTCCGAAATGGGAGAGCTCCATTGCTTCTTCATAACTGAGGTTTTTCAGGCAAAAGGCATCCGGGACTTTTTCCGGATCGGCACTCATCACACCATCCACATCGGTCCAGATTTGAATTTCATTGGCTTTGAGTACGGCGCCCAGAAAGGATGCGGTCAAATCGGACCCACCCCGGCCCAGCGTGGTCGAGATCCCATCAGATGTAGTGGCGATAAAACCGGTAATTATTTTCAATCCGGGATTTTTATCGTAAAACCGCCGGATTTTCCGGGCGGATTTCTGATAAAGAATGTTGGCATGACCATGCACATCATCTGTAATCAAAAGTTTCCGGGCGTCTGTATATATGGCCGGCAGTCCTTCTGATATGAGATAGCGACTGATTATATAAGCCGATAGCTGTTCCCCGAATCCCATAATCAGGTCGACAGAGCGGGGGGTCAATTCTTTCAGCAGATAGATACCATGAAGGATTTCCTGAAGTTCATGAAAAATCTTTTGAACCTGCAATAAAACCGGTTGGGTAGATGAGTGGATTAGGGTTTTAACCGTTTCGATATGGCGTTTTTCGCAACTTTGGAGAATTTTAAGATATTTCCGATCCCGTCGCCGGGCCAGTTCGCTCACGTGGATTAAATCGTTTGTAACTCCGGTGAAGGCCGAGACAACCACACTGATTTCCGGATCTTCCCGGATGGCTTTCTGAATAATCCTGCTCACCTGCCGTATATTTTCCGGTGTGCCGACGGATGTACCGCCGAATTTCAGAATTTTCATGGTCTATTCTGTCCTGTTTTTCTGTGAATGATTATCCGATGCTTTATAAAGTCCGGAAGCCTTTTCGGCAGATAGTCTGATTCCCTTGATCATAGCGGAGCTAAATCCTTCATGTTCCATTTGATTCAGGCCGGCGATGGTGCATCCCAAAGGGGTTGTAACTTTATCGATTTCCTGTTCAGGGTGGTTACCATAGATCTGAATCAGCGAAGCAGCCCCTTTTGCTGTCTGGGCTGCAATTTTCAGGGCATCACCGGCATGAAATCCCACTTCAATCCCTCCCTGGGAAGCAGCCCGGATAGCCCTGAGAAAGAAGGCAATACCACAGGCACCCAGGGCGGTGGCAGCACTCATCTGCTCTTCATCAATGATGAGGGTTTGCCCCAGGGTGTTAAAAAGCGTCTCAGCGGTCTTCAGAGCCGGTATCTGTCGATTTACCGATGCCAGACAGGTCATGGATTCCCGGATGGCAATGGCTGTATTGGGCATGACACGGACCAGCTGCAGGTTTTTTGGCAGAATGCTCTGCATATCCTGGATAGAAAGTCCTGAAACAACCGATAAAAAGATGTGTTTTGCCGGGTCAAGAACCGGTGTTATGGATTTCATTACGGGTTCCGCCTGCTGGGGTTCGACGGCAAGAATAATGATGTTCTTGGATTGAACAGCGGACAGATTGTCCGTTGTGGTGCGATACCCTTCCTTCGCATAGGGTTCAAGTACCGCGATGTGACGGCGGGTTAAAGTGATGTCTTCGGCTTTTACCAGGCCGGACCGGACAAAGCCGCGGGCCATGGCCGTCCCGATATTTCCCGCTCCGATAATGGCGATTTGAGTCTCTTTCATGTTGGATTTCTTTTGTTACAATTGTTCGTAGGCCATTGTGATCAGATCTCCCATGGTTTCCGTTGAAACGGGAGTGTCCTCTCTTCCGGCAATATCGGCAGTTCTGTGGCCTTCAGTGAGGACCTTTTCAACGGCTTTTTCAATCTCCAGTGCCGCTTTTTCCATATTGAGTGAATATCTCAACATCATGGCTGCACTCAAAATCTGGGCAATCGGGTTCGCGATATGTTGTCCGGCGATATCCGGTGCCGAACCGCCTCCCGGTTCATACATGCCGAAACCGGATCCGGCAAAGCTGGCACTGGGAAGCATACCCAGACTTCCCGTCAGCATAGCGGCTTCATCCGACAAAATATCCCCAAACATATTTCCGCATAGCAGCACATCGAATTGTTGTGGATTTTTTACCAGTTGCATGGCGGCATTGTCTACATACATGGGTTCATACGCCACATCGGGATAGTCTGCAGCCACTTCCTCTACAACCTGACGCCAAAAGACCATGGTTGTCAAAACATTAGCCTTATCAATGGACGTAACCTTTTGTCGCCGCTTTCGTGCGATTTCAAAAGCAATCTGTGCTATCCTCCGGATTTCACGCCGGCTGTAAACCATGGTATCAAAGGCTTTTTCTTCCTCTCCTGTACCGGTTCGCCCCTTTGGCTGCCCAAAATAGATTCCTCCGGTCAGTTCACGGACAACCAGAATATCAAAGCCTTCCCGGGCCACATCCTGCCGAAGGGGAGAGGTAAATGCAAGAGCCGGAAAGAGCCTGGCCGGCCGAAGATTTGCAAAAAGTCCAAATGCCTTTCGAAGTCCTAATAGGGAATGAACCTCCACACCCTGCCATTTGGGAGTGTTTTGTTCCCGGACCGGTCCACCGACGGAACCGAACAGAATCGCATCAGATTCCCTGCAGATTGTCAGGGTTTCTTCCGGAAGATGACTGTGATAGTGATCCCACGCTGCACCCCCCACCCATGCTTCCTGTGTCCGGAATACCACATTTTCCTTCTTACTGACAGCCTTTAGCACTTTTAAAGCTTCCGTCATGACTTCCGGTCCGATCCCGTCGCCGGGCAATACAGCAATGTGATATGCCTTTGTCATGCTTTCACCTTTTGGATAATGGTTTTCATCAGCCCTCCTGATTCAAGGATCTGAAGGGCAAAATCGGGGACTGGTGTAAATGTATAGGATTCCTGCTTTGTTTCATTGAGGATTTTACCACTTTTTACGTCGATGGTCAGGCTGTCGCCGGTGTGGACTTTTCGGACAGCTTCAGGACATTCAATAGCCAGAAATCCGTTATTGATGCAATTCCGGTAAAAGATCCGGGCAAAAGACCCGGCGATAACAGCCCGGATTCCGGCGCCTCTCAGGGCCCAAACGGCATGTTCACGGGAGCTGCCGCAACCAAAATCCTCCCCGGCTACAATAAAATCCCCTTCATTAACCTTTTTTACAAATGTTTTGTCAATATCTTCCATGGCATGGGCTGCCAGTTCCCTTTCCTGATCCATATTCAGGTAACGGGCAGGGATGATTTCATCTGTATTGATATGATCCCTGGGATAACAGTGTGCTTTACCTTTCATCATCAATCCTGTTTGTATGCATTGGGGTTCACGATTTTTCCTGCGATGGCTGAAGCGGCAACAGTGGCAGGGCTGGCCAGGTAAACTTCCGATTCCGGGCTTCCCATTCGGCCGACAAAATTCCGGTTTGTACTGCTGACACACCGTTCACCGGCTGCCAGAATCCCCATGTGTCCACCCAGACATGCACCACAGGTGGGAGCGGAAACCGTTGCTCCGGCTTCCATGAATATATCCAGCAATCCTTCCCGGTTTGCCTGTCTCCAAATGTCTGATGTGGCCGGAACGACAATCATCCGCACACCCCGGGCAACTTTTTTCCCTTTCATTTCTGCTGCTGCCTTCCGAAGGTCTTCAATACGCCCGTTCGTGCAGCTTCCCAGCCAGGCTTGGTCAATGGGAATGTCTCCGATTTTCGATACAGGCTTGCCATTGGAGGGGAGGTGGGGAAGGGCCACCATGGGTTCCAAATCCGATACATCAATATCAATGACATCACTGTATTCCGCGTCCGGATCGCTGGTGTAAACATCGAAAATCTTATTTGAATGGGCTTGCACATAATCCAGCGTTTTTTCGTCCGGGTTGATGATGCCGGATTTGGCACCTGCCTCAATGGCCATGTTACATAGGGTCATGCGGGATTCAACTGAAAACTCTTCCACCACATTTCCGGTAAATTCCATGGCTTTGTACAGGGCACCATCTACACCGATGCGCCGAATGATTTCCAGAATCACATCCTTGGCAAAGACTCCCTTCTGAAGGGATCCGTGGATTTTAAACAGGATAGTTTCGGGAACCTTGAACCAGAGTTCGCCGGTAGCCAGGGCAGCAGCCAGATCGGTGCTGCCGATTCCCGTGGCAAAGGCACCTAACGCTCCATGGGTGGATGTGTGACTGTCCCCGCAAATGATGGTTGTCCCGGGACGTACATGTCCCTGTTCCGGTAACAGGGCATGACATACACCATGACGACCGATCTCGTAGAATTTTTCAATCTTCTCTTCTTTGGCCCAACGGCGGATTTTTGCTACCATTTCGGCGGATTTAATGTCCTTGTTCGGCACGAAATGGTCCGGCATGATCACTACCCTCTCCGGATAGGCTACATGGAGATTCCCATGGGTTTTTAACAGGTCAATAGCCGGAGTGGTTGTTACGTCATGACACATAATGACGTCGATTTCTGCATTGATCAATTCGCCCGGTCGGACGGTTTCACGACCGCAATGGGCCGCCAGTATTTTTTCGGTTATGGTTGATCCCACGATATCCTCTCAACTGTTTTGAAGGGTTCGTTCTTTATAGTTCAGGGCTTTGTTGACCCCTTTTATGATGGCCTTCACACTGGCTTTGATCACATCCTCATCCAGTGTCCGGGCAATGTATATGTTGTCTGACTCGTCAGAAAGCTTGATGGATACATCCGCCAGGGCATCAGTTCCTCCGGTGATAGCTTTCAGGTTATATTCCACCAGCTTCAAAGAGGGATCGATGACATTCCAGATGGCGTTACTGACGGCATCCACAGGACCGTCACCGGTTCCCGAAGCTATTTTCTGATCACCGTATACCCTCAGTTTGACCGAAGCAGTAGGTGTCATATTAGACCCGGTAAAAACGGCGAATTCCTCGATTTTCACATATTGTTCTTCTTCCGAGAGCTGATTGGTTACATCCCGGGCAATGGCGATCACATCATCCCGTTCCACTATTTTTTGCTTATCTGCCAGATCTTTCACTTTTTCCGTTATTTGCCGGATCTGGTCATCCGAAAGCTGAAACCCTTCTTCAGACAGAAGAGCTGTGACGGCGTGTTTGCCCGAATGTTTACCGATCACCAGGTTTTCACCGGTCCAACCGACATCTTCCGCCTTCATAATTTCATAGGTTTCACGGTTTTGCAGTACGCCATGTTGATGAATTCCGGCTTCATGTGCAAATACATTAGCACCTACGACAGGTTTGTTTCGCTGAATTTCAAGTCCTGTCAGATTGGCCAGAAGCCGGCTTGTTTTATAAATTTCCCGGGTATTTACAGCCACGTCTACATTAAAGTAATCCCGGCGGGTTATCAAATTCATGATGATTTCTTCCAATGAGGCATTTCCTGCCCGTTCACCAATACCGTTGATACAGCCTTCAACCTGGGTTGCTCCTGCCTCGACAGCTGCCAGGGAGTTTGCCACGGCATTTCCCAGATCGTTATGGCAGTGGACGCTGATGACCACATCCTTGGCTTCGGGGACATGTTCAAAGAGATAGCGGATACGATCCCCAAATTCCCTTGGCTCGGCATACCCTACCGTATCAGGGATATTGATGGTGGTAGCACCGGCCTCAATGGCAGCCCTGACCACATCACACATGTAATCCAGACTGGTTCGGGCGGCATCCTCCGGTGAAAATTCCACATCATCACAGTAACCTTTCGCCCTCTTCACAGCATTCCGGGTGATTTCGATAATTTCTTCCGGACTCTTTTTCAGCTTGTCTTCCCTGTGGATCTTTGATGTGGCGATAAAGGTGTGGATGCGGGGTTTTTCTGCATATTTCACCGCTTCCCAACACCGGTCAATATCTGCCTGATTCGCCCGGGCCAAGCCGCATACTGAGGGTCCTTTGATGTTTTGGGCGATCTGTTTTACAGCCTCGAAATCGCCTTCGGAGGCGATAGGAAAGCCGGCTTCAATCACATCCACTCCCAAACGGGCAAGCTGATGGGCGATCACCAGTTTTTCATTGACCGTAAGGGATGCTCCGGGACTCTGTTCGCCATCCCGGAGAGTTGTGTCGAAAAGAATAATACGTCGCTTGCTCATGATGTCTCCAAAGGTTTATGTTGATGTCGTTTCATTAAAAAGTAGGAAATACTGTCTGTAAGAGCCTGCCAACTGGCTTCGATAATATTTTCTGATACACCCACAGTACTCCAGGTAGTTCCGTTCGCAGAGGATGAAGATTCAATGAGGACCCGGACTTTTGCGGATGTTGCGGCTTTGGAATTGATGATACGGACTTTATAATCGGTAAGTTTCATCTCTTCGATTTCAGGATAAAACTTAATCAGGGCCTTTCTCAGTGCTCTGTCTAAAGCATTTACGGGGCCTACACCTTCAGCCGCTGTATGCTCTTCCAATCCGTCTACAACAGCCCGGACCGTGGCTTCCGACCGGATTTCATTGTTTTCATCCTTTTCATTTAGGATCCGGAATCCCTGAAGAGAGAAAAAGTTTGGATATTCCTGTTTCATTCGCTTAATCAACAATTCGAGGGAGCTCTCGGCGGCTTCGAATTCATACCCTTCGTGCTCCAGCTCTTTCAACCGTTTGACTATCTCAGGAATCCGTTCTTTGTCCGAAGCCAGATCCAGTCCC